>DFEN01000067.1 GCA_002368685.1 Lachnospiraceae bacterium UBA3801 | reverse complement strand
GTTTGTCTAGATCTTTTACTTAAGAAAAACCGCCCCAGATTACCATCCAAAGCGGTTATTTTCAGCGGAGAGGATGGGATTCGAACCCATGTGGCTTACGCCAAACGGTTTTCAAGACCGCCTCGTTATGACCACTTCGATACCTCTCCATACGTCATCTTATGATGAAATTCTTCTCATAAAAGTAGCCGCTTTTTTCCAGCGACTTTGTCTATAATAGCAAAAGAGAATATCTATGTCAACAACTTTTTGACACTTTTTTTGATATTTTTTTTCGCATTATTTTTCGAAAAAAATATCCTGTAATTCGAGTCCTAAACTCAACCTTACAGGATACTTAATTCTACATTTTCATCACATCTATATATTGTAGATTTATCTTTATCAACCAGAAAATATAGTGGTTGGCTACAGTATTTCTTCTATAATATTATATTTCTGCTCATACGTCTCCAGCAAACTATTAAATTCAGATCTATATTCTACTCTCACCTTTTTAGATATTCATGTGGATCATATATATCAGGTTATAGATTTTCCTATTATAACTGCAAGAGGAATATCGGTTCTGTTCTCTGATTCAATACCTACTACTTCATATTATTCCCTTTGTTACATCGCTTTTTTGAACTAACAACCACTACTCCACCAAGCAGTGAAAGATACAGCACTGTAATACACAAAAGTAACGTATCCGAATCACCCGTTTTCGGTAGCTGGGACTTTTCCTTTGGAGCTATATGTACAGTCTGCCCCGCGTAATTAATGTCCGAGTGGTCTTCTATAAGTGTCCAACCGGTTTCGCTACCGGGATCTTTTACATAGACTTTTTCAAATGCCACTATATCCACATCTGTTTGGTTAGTTGCAAAATCAAAAGCTACATCCTCTGATCCTTCTGCTTTAGTCGGGATAAAGACTGTAGATGCAACAACTTCCTGTCCGTCATTATCTACAAAAGCCTCGCCCGTACTCCTATCCATCATTATTCCTTCAATCTTATATTCATTCCCTTCCTCAAATTCCATATTTGAGTAAGCCACCTTATCAATTACTCGGTATCTTCCTGTCGCCTTTAGTAGTTTACTACCATCTAGTTCATTCGATGCTGATGTTCCGATCTTCAAGAATTTTAAGCATTGATCAAGGTCTTCTATATCCTTATGCTCTGCCACGAGCTTCTTCTCCGATATTTCATCTCCTCTATAAAGCTCTTCGAAAATCACTATATCTTTTCCTTCCAATATATCCTCAGCATTTTCAACACTAAATGTTACATCTACGCATCCATCTATCCCCTCATTACCCTCATTTTTTTCTGCCTCAGCTATTACATCAAAATACGTCTCAGCCTCCAGCCTTTCTCCATTCAAGAGAATTTCTTCGCCGGTTTCTTTATCAACCACAAAACCTCTAGCCACATAATTTCCGGCTTCCAAATTCTGATAATCAATCGTATCTGAAAAGATAGTAACATCATCCGTCGCATACGCTATTTGTGTATTCCCTTCACCATGCGCCCTTGTTTTTATAAATGGAACATGCATAGACTGGGCTTCATCATTTATATCTGTATGAACAAACATCCTGATATTTTCGTCGTAAACCTCTTCCATAAATACGAGAGTCTTATTAGCATAATCACTAAGGTCAAGCTCAACTTGTACCTCTGTATATCCATCTGCCTCGCCAGGAGTAAATGTACTCTCCCATACGCAATCTTCTCCGCTTTCATCCTTAAGTACACCATCCGGTTTGATATAGACTTTCGTCTTAACAGTATATTCTCTCTCAGGATTTAATCCGGAATACTCTATTTTGTCTGTAAGAATAACTTTATCCGGTTTCGAAATATTGCTGCCTGTCAGATCAGAAGAAGCATATGTACAACCATCAGGGGTTCTAACCGTTTGTCCCTCATCCTCTGGATCCTCGTGAATAATAGGAAAATTAACTACATCATTATTTGAGTCGATATACTTTTTGTCGTAATTATTATTTTCAATGTCTTCCTTTGTTAGGTTTCCAAGATAAAGCCTTTCATATACCACAAAAGAAATACCCTGTTTATCTGTAAAGTCAAGATTCTCAAATATAACTTCCTCCTCCCCACACGAGTCAAACTGTGAAACCATATATGTATCCGGAGTTTTGAAATGTGTAAATGCTTCAACCTCCTGGCCATCTAACAGATATGGCTTAGCACTTCCATCTTCACCAACCTCCATTAATTTTCCCACAAGCGTAAACTCAGTATTATATCTTAGGTTTGAATACTGACATATATCCACAATTTTCTGGTCCTCCGAAGCCGGAAGAATCTTACTATCTCCATAAGACATTTCACACGAGGCTGTTGTCCCAAGCGTCGGCATATTCATATCCGATATCACTTCAAGTCCATCACCGCGTCCCTTGTCATACACCTTATAAATCTTTCCATCTTCAGTAATATCTATTATTATCGGTTCTTCCTTCTGATGATTAACCGCATCTACTTCAGTTATCTCGTAGCTGCCATATGGAAGCGCCCCCTTGGAATCATCTGGCGCTTCATCTTCAGAATCTTTAATACCCTTAGTAAACCAGACTCCACTATCATGGCTTTCAAAGGATGCCGATGTACTATAGTATCCTTCCTCGTCAGTACTTACTATTACCTCTTCATCCGTATCCAGATTTTTTATTCTAAACTGCGCTCCAGAGATAGGGACGTTAGTATAGTCCTCGTATTTCTGAAGCTCTATATCTCCTCTGATGGCTTCATTTGAAACAACTACACTATGGGACTTAGTAGCACTACTAGAGATAACAAAAACCAGTTTGGAATCTGTAGTTGATCCATCCAACTGTGTCTGTCCTCCAGTCATTTTAAATCCGGCAGGAGCTTTGATCTCCTCCAGAACAACGTAGCCATATGGGAATTCCTCACTTATATTTATGCCTACTTTTCCATTTGTCTTATTCTGAGAAGTATAGACCTTTTTCATAGACGGTGTTCTATTCTTTAGATAAGAATATGTGTAGTTCTTAGTTACATCCTCCGGATAGAAGCTAAACTGGAACTCTGCCCCCTCGAGTCCAACTCCATTCGTCCCAGCAAATATCTTATCGAGATCTATTTTTAGGCTTCCCTTCTGAGGCACATCAGATAAAATAAACCTCGCTGGATTAGTGCTTACATTTGAAGCTGTTACTGTTACACTTCTGATAACATTATCCAGGGCATAGTTTTTTGGCGCCGCCGTTTCGACTGCATAGAATGTAGTATTTGTATAAGCTCCTGTAGCAGCACTCTTATTCATATGATCAGAAACTTCTATTATGTTCGTAGTACCATTTGAAGTTGTTGTAAGTGTCCCAATAGCACTAGAATAGTTTCCTGATTGCTTAGCAGATTCTGCAGCATTCCTATCCCTGTATATCTTATAAACCGCACCTGCCAAGCTATAGTTTTGATTATTTGAGGAAATGCCATTATTTGATGAACTTTTCGTCAGAGTCAGATACACTGATCTTGGATTAAGCCACTGAACATACTCCCCGGCAGATATACTGTCTTCATGAACAGTTAGCTCCTTCGAGTTAATTGTGATTTCATGATTTGCCGCAGTTGAACGTTCGATTGCATAGAAATACTTACTACCGCTATTATAAAATGATGATACATCTAGAGATGCAAGTCCTGTACTGGACGATGTAGTCATGCTTCCAATTTTAGTTCCACCAGATACACCCGGAGCAGAATTTGTATATACATCAAACATAGCTGAAACCGCCGCTCCCACATCATCAACCTTATGAATACCAACATAGTAATCATGAATAACTGGAACCTGAACTCTAACTTCGGCACCTATTTCCTGATAACCACTGGCATGTGACTGACCATCGACAGTCTCCGGATCATTTACATATATAGCATACCCATCTGATAGACCTGTAAACTCAAAATTTGAAGCCGTGATTGTATGTTCTCCAGGACCCGGATCTGCACATCCTCCTGGCCTATGATTTTTCCCCGAACAATTACACCAAACCTCTACCGGAGATATATTTAGTCCACCAACAGACACTCCACTAACTCCGGTAAAGGAACCTCTAAAGGTTTTTCCCACCGAAGAAACCTGAACAAAATGCACATTGGCCGAAAATGAGTTAGGCAGTCCTCTAGGCGCCGCTGCACAGCCTCTTAATCTGACACTTGCTTGCAGATCCTTAAGATGTTCTAAATATTCTTCTTCGCTATATACACCCTTTTTAAAATCATCCTCTTCAGAACGAGACCCTTGTTCAAGATCATTTGTATTCTCCGTGGTTTCTATATCATTTGTATTTTCCTGTTCTCCAGTTTCTTCACGTTTTTCTTCAACTTTCTCTCTCGTATATACATCCGTATATGACTCAATATCCACTCCCGTACATACATATGCCGAAAAAATAGAAGACGCTTCCGATGTCGAATCAGAAACTATATAGTAATTTACTGCAGCACCATAATTTGAAAAATCTTTTCTAGTTCCTTTTTCATCGCAGGAGCCAATCGTCATAATTCCCGGTATATTTCCAGGGGTATAGCAAGATGCCGGTCTGCCCTCATTTCCAGCAGAAGAAACGACTACAATGCCATGACTAAGCGCTTCTGAAACAGCACGATTTAACATCATGCTTGAACCTACCTTCACAGATGAAACAGACAGATTTATTACTTTTACATTGGCTTTAGTGGCATAAATAATAGCCGCATAAATATCCGCGATCGATCCCGATGCGCTTCTGTCCAGCGCCTTAATCGATAGAATCTTAGCCCCCGAATTATACTGATATATAGTTCTTGCCATATTAGTTCCATGTCCATGATCATCCTCAGTAGAATCACCAATCACGGAAACACTTCTAAAAACATTTTCTCCACTTGCGCCTGTATCAATCAGAGCAATAGCGCCAGAAGCATCTTCAACGACCATATCATCTAGTATTGAAAATGCATCATCTCCAGAATTTATCTCTATATCTATTTCCGCAGCTTCCTCTTCAATACTATCCTCCTCCGCATCCGTAAAAGTAGCATCCGTTGGTGAACTAATATCATCAACTGATATGCTCATATTTAGTTCAGCACTTAAACCATTTTCAATGTAATAGTTATAAGCCTCTCTGGCAGCCTCTATACTCTCATATCTTGTGAGATATATTCCATCTAGTTCTCCAACCTCCTCTAGACCACTCGTGTATAAGGAATCTTCATCACAATCAACAAGTATTTCTCTATTTGAAAAATCCAAGCCACTTGATCCAATTCTACATATAGATGCAGCAGCAACCTGGCTCTGATATAAATCATCTGCAACAAATGTTATAACTAAGATAATGGCCATAATTAAAGCCATTACACTTCTATGCTTATCTTTCAATATGCCCTCCTGTTCTTTCAACAACACTCATATTGGAGTCCAGCTATGCTTATAAGATCACCGATATTCGCCTCCAATACCTCATCCACTTCTATCCTTCTATCATTAATAAATGTTCCATTTGTAGAACCCGCATCCCGAACCTGAACCACCTTATCATTCTTGCTAATAATTGCATGAACTCGACTTACAGAAGAATCATCAATACAGTAATCGCATAAGCTCCTTTTTCTCCCTATCCTTGTATCCCCTTCAATCAGAAGTATCACTTCTCCCTTATCATCACTAAGAGGAACTAGCTTTGACACAGTTTCATTTTCTCTACTCATAGCAAGAACGGATGTATCAACATCTAACTCTTCATCCTGTTGTTGTAGTCTGGCAACAGACTCCTCATCCGGAATTCTACACTCCATTTGTTTAGTCATAATTCTGTCTATTTCTTCTGTTTCCTTTTTCTCTTTAAAATGCATAACATCAACTAATATATATATGCTCAGGGAAACAAACAGTACTGCAGAGAACTTGAGCGAAGGAGTTCCAAAAACTATATATAGAACTACAGCAACAACTATGGTTGCTACCGCCGCAAGTATATACATACTTTTATTTATCGTCAGTGCCCCCTCCTTTGGTGCATCTATTTCAGGAATATCAATGTCTCTAATTATTTCGTCTTCAACTCCATCTTTATCACCAACTAAGATTGATTCTTCCCTGTAATAGGTTTCTCTACTTCTAGACGTTCTTTTTGTATCATCACCTTCATCTGCCTTAACTATTTTGCAGAATAGTTCAGGAGTAAAATTCTCTCTTAAAAAATAGCTATATAAATCGTACAGATAAGTAACCCCCTCTCTATCCTTATGGTCAAAAATCACCATGATTTCTTCAAAGAGTTCTTTCATCTGATTCCTGAAACTCATAGTATGTCCAGGGATATATATAAATCTGTATGACTCTTTCTCCATATCAAATAATATGTATTTAAAATTAATCACCAGACTACCTGGTGATAATAAATAATCCTTCATTTCTACAAGACATCTTCTGATATCCTTCATTAACAACTTAATATCATTTATGTCTGGAGCCCTCCTGCTGTATCTTCCGGAAAGAGTCATCATGCCATCTACTTTAACCATAAGGCTTCTATCTCCATCCACCTCTCTAATATCAGCCGACGTAATATGATCTAAAGAGTTTTCCTTCAGCATTTTGATTTCATAATTATCTGTGAGAGATATATCACACACCTCAAAGTAACTACTAATCCCCTTGTTGGTTGATAATATCATCATAAAACTGCCACCTCCTTAGTCTTTCTGTCCTCGCATCCACTTCATGAACACTACTTAGCTGATGAGTCCCATATAAGCCTAGCTCCCCATTACATCCTGCTTTATGGCTTGAATAATATGTGTCTACCGTGAGACTCCCAAAAAGAACTCCCCTCGAATAATCCCTACTATCTAGATAAGCTTCTATACTGTCGTTCCTTATATTGTTTATCGGAACACTATAAATCGCCGCATATTGCGATGAATAGATAACACCTTTCTCATATACAAGGATTAGTCCAAATAGACTCATAAATATCCCCATCAAAATAAGAGGAATAATGAAACTAGCTTCTATTGTCATATATCCTTTATTATTCAAAATCATAATCTCCCTACTAATGGCTGCATTTAGAACAAGGTGGTAGATCAACTTCACTTAGTTTTTTTCTACTCACAGTTCTCTTAAGCCTAGAACACGATATACTCGTGTGATAACATTCACCCTCTTCAGTTATAAAAACTACACTGTTAGTCGGCGGGCTACAGTATTTGCATTTGTCATATCCAGAAGCCAATGCCGAACTTAATGTATCGCTACTTATAGAAGGCATAAGATACGTGCAATTTCTTGTATCATGATAAACGACTCCATTCTCCGCCACGTATACATACCTGTCATTATCATCGCCCTCTTCTCCTCCATCTCTAAAGTTCGCGCCAAGATACGCTCTTTGTCTGATATGTTCTGTCACCTTGTGTTTAAATGCCCCTATAAAAGGGGCATTTATATGTATATAGTAGGTTATATATAGATCGATATATCCTTCGTCGTCAGGAAAACTGGAGCCTAGAAAACTCACTCCACTTACTCCACCAACAACATACTTGTCCAGGAGGGCATCCGAATCTATATACTCCCTAAACCTAAGCATTGCCATAGGATAATCCATTGCTGACGCCTCTTCAAAACTATCAGTAAGATAAGCGTATTCAGCCATATATTCAGCCGTCTCAACCGCTCCCTCATATACGATACCTCTAACAGTATGAGTCTCCGTAATAAGAATAAGCGCCAGCATGGTAAATAGAAAAAGAGGAAAAGAAATGGCAGCCTCAATTGAAACAGCACCTTTATTGTTCATACCATCTCCTTTTTAATTCCTACGGTTATCAGTCTATCGCAGTTTTTATTCCTCCTTCCGACGCTGATGAGAGACGTATTCATTAGCATTTTTCGAAAGACTAATATCCTATTTCTTCGTGTATGTTGAAAACCTTCGATTTATAACCAACGTCAGAATTTATACCGAAGGCTGTTATGGCGTTAGACATCCTAAAGTTAGGATCTCCCCCTTCTATATCCGGTTGCGTAACATTTAACTGCATTAGATCAAGCATTCTGTAATAGATCTTGTCTCCTTGAAGCGACATTAATATCATCAAATACTCTTTATAACCCAGTCCATTTTCATCATCTGAGGGTTCACTAACCAGACTCTCTAGATTAGCCAAACTCTCAAAATCTGTAGTCCATGTTGTACTGTCCTTCATGAATGGAATCTTATGACCTCGCAGCATTCTATACACGTCCGCCACCGATTCTATGTATGCCCAACATCCAACCAGCAGATATTTCACAAAAGGCTGAGCAGGCGGAAATTCCACTGTAAGAGCAAGGGCAAGTTTATCGCACTTCTGTATTTTGGTTGTATCAGTTAAAATATGGGCCAGATTACAGCCAAATCTGATAAGCAATATCTCATCTACCACCTTACTGTAATTAGCTCCATCGTTATCCTCACCACCCACGATATATTCCATCTCAAGGTTCAGATAAGTGTCATCATATTTTTGATCTGTTAAACAACTAAAATTCTGCGATGCATACATAATTGCCTCTGCATTTGTAAGCAGAGAATCTCCCCACCCGTTTCCTTTTGTACTATCCACTTCCATTCTGTCTAGATCTTTAAAATCTGTCTGAATGGCTTCAACTTTGTTTTTTGGTCTTCCCGCTGAGGGAATATCCTCTTCTCTAACTATATTTCCACTGAGAACTGAAACATCCGGCAAAATAATCTTAGCTATTCCAGCATCAACGTATACCTTAAGAGTATCTCTGGGGTCCACAACTGGGTCAGCAAAGATGTCTTCTTTTTTCTCCCCTGTAGCGTCCTCCTCCTTTTCTGCTTCCGCCTCAGTTATAGCCTTTTCTTCACTACTCACTTTATTATCAATTTCCTCAACAGTTTCACCATCTACTGGTTCATCCTGTCCATCTGTTTTTTCTAAAATCTTGTCGATGCTGTATTCCATAACCTCGTATTTAAAGTTGTCCTTTATCTGTCTCTTAAATTCAGCACAACCATCATCTAATATTCCTAAGGTTCCAGATAGCTCGACTTGTTCTATCTCATAATCTTCTCCTAAATCAATAGATAGAGATTCTTCTATCCCTTGTTCTATTGCCCCTTCACCCATTCCTGAATAGGTTTTATCTAATAAAAGGATATGATAACGATCGAATATCAATCTGTTATAATTTGCTAATTCACTAGACATTGCGCTATTTGTGGCAGTTAAGGCTTTGGTTTCGGCGCTACTCATATCAGTGATATACATAGTTGCAGTAACAAGGATTATCATTACTACTAACATCAGAGATACGAAGACCGTTACATATCCTTTATTTCGCATCTTATAAATATCCTCCCTATCCATTTAGTGTATATATTTATCCTGTAATAGCATTTGATCCATCTGATATGCTATTCCATATCTTTGTTACAAGTGATATAGCTTGTTCTTTAAAGATGAAAACTAGTCCAATCAGGACAACCAATATAAGTATCACCTCAACAACAGCCACACCACTGTTATCATTTTTCATTTTTTCTATATATTCTCTTGCACCGTTATATAAATAGCTCATATCATTTACCTCCCATTTTTAATTTTAATTAGTTCATTCCAATAAATGCCGGGTACATGACAATTATTATTACTAAAAGCATTAGTAGAGCCGACGGAAGCAGCAGCTTCTCAGATGCCTGCTCTCCCTTTCTTCTAACATCTTCCTTTCTCAGGAAATAACTGGTTTTAACTTCTGTTTCCAACAGTTTTATAAGATTCGAATTTCCAAAAGCAAGATTCTGGCTAATTAAACCCATTAGTCTGTTATATTCCTCAAGTCCCAGCTTTTTACCCAGATCTGCGTATGCCTTTGACTCGGCCACCCCCGACTTTATCGAATTTAAAGAAAACTCAACCTCATCACTTAAATAAGCACATGGTTCATTTTTAATTGCCGATGCCAGGCTTCTTTGCAATGTAAATCCCGCTCCCAGAAAAATAGTCAACCTATTCACAAATCCATAATAAGAATCTCCTATCTCTTCATCCCTAAGTCTCGCCTTCTCCTTCAATCGATAGAATATGTAATATGCCACCATGAGTATTAGTAAAAAACCAAAGATAAATATCAGCACCTCTCTATCTTCCTTAGTTTCTACATCCCTTGATATTTGAACGCTGCCAACCTCTTTAGGTATTTCAAACTCCTCCTTAGACCTGTTATCTGACTCAATCTCTAGCATTTCGACCTTTGCCTTTTCGGAATCTGTCATATCTGTATCATTAACTACCCGTACAGTAGTTGTATACGTATCCTTATGATTGTTATCTCTGATAGTGGCAGTTATATCCACATTAATGGGATCAACAATATCCTTTGTATGTACAACACCTTCACTACTTATAACTGTTAGCATATTGGTCTCCCATGTTATCCGAAGACCCGTTTCTTTATCTCTTTTAGGAAAAACCAAATCCTTAGTAATATAGTCTTTATTTTCATTATTTCCCAAAATCACCGAATCGATATATGTCCTTGTCTGACTCAATGCTTTACTATATTCATCCTCTGTATACTCTCTGGGCTGAACCTCTAGTCTGAACCTTTCCTTCGTGCTACTACTATTATCTGTAAGTTCTAAATCAACATAACTTTTTGACGAATCTGCGCCAGGCCTTTCAATTACATAAGGATTCACATCCTCCTCAGGCATAAATCCTTGAAATATAATTAAAGTCGATAATCCTAACACAGCCACCAGCAGGTAATAGTAATATTTTGTTATCTTTCTATCTGTTTCCTTCTCTAAAGAATACTTATTTAACGGAGTAATACGTCTGATATACCCTCTTATTTTTTCCCGAACCAGCGGAGTAGTATGACAAGTCATATTCCTTGCAAGCCACCATAAGGGAATAACTCCATCCTTATATTTGCTATAGTTTTTCTTGCTGATCATCGCTAGCAGTAGAGTGACCAAGCAAATACATATACATATGTACCTAACCATCATTACCTCCCTAACTAAATATTTATTTCTACGATTTTCTTTCCTAGATAATCTGCAAATACATTCATTCCCAGCACTACTGTCATGATGAGTATCCCAACTATATTTCCATACAAAGGATTCAGAAACCCACGACTTGTAACCCTAAGAAAAACTATTATCACAGCAGGCATGAAGGTCATTATTTGCTGTTCTAATCTTTTGGCAGCGACTGTAACCTCAAGCTCAGCATTTAACTCTATACCTTCAACTATTCGCCCAACTGTATCCCGTGTAATTTGTATTGCATTACCCCCGGTATTCTTAATCGTTGAAATCACCTCTATGAAATCGTACATTTCCCTTATCGAGAAATGATCTGCAAACTGATGCAAAGCCTCCTCCAACGTGATATTAAGTTCTAACCTTTTACCAACAACTCTGATTTCCCTGGCCATCTCATTACTATGGCCATACATATCTGATAATTCCTGTCCGGCAAGTAGAAAGGATTTCTCTATAGAATTGCCAGCCTCAAGAGCGCTCTGCATAGCTGTAATTAAATCTTTAAAATATTCCATGACGCGTCTTCGTCTTTTCTCACGCACATTCTTTAGTTCCGTTCTATATATATACGTCCCTGCAATAACACCAGGAATCAGACCAAATATGCTGTCATAGAACACATATGCAACTCCACCAATAAGAAGAGCTGTTTTAATAAATGCGATTAATAAATCCTGCCCCTTCTTCATTTATAGATAACCCTCTCTATAAACTCTGATCAGGCCCGCACTCATTAGCTTTCCCACATTCATTAGATCTCTCTTTTTCTGAAGCTCACCCTCGACAACCTCCTCGTCATCTCCGGATTCTTCATACTTATAGAGTTCTCGTGTAACAATTTCACCATTCTCCATTCCTATCACCTCTCTAATTTCAAGAACCTTTCTCGAATGGTCCCTGAGTCTACCCAAATGAACCACTATATCTATCGCTGATGCTATTTGCTGTCTTATCGCTCTAAGCGGTAGTTCCGCGCCAGTAAGCACCATAGTTTCTAGTCTCATTAACATCTCGTGGGCTGAGTTAGCATGTCCAGTTGATAAGCTACCGTCATGACATGTATTCGCATCTGGACAACACCCGTAATAAGGTGTTTCTTACCTCATTTACTTACAACAAAACAGCTTATTCACGGAGAAATCCCCATAAAACAGTCGAAGTAACAGTCAACTGTTATCTGCGAGCTGAACAGGAGGGATCGTTATGGTAGATGGAAACTTAGCATTACAACCTAAAATTATACCCACAGTTATTAATTATCCTGCAGTAGATCCGCTTGAAGCCAAAGGCTGGACCAAAGACAGCCTTGGTCAATACCGTTCCAACGGTCAGATTAAGGATAAAGAAGGCTTCGATTTATACATCCGTAGACGGAATTTGAACAGTTTCATTGACGACTATTTCCAAGAGTCGTCATCGGACGATTGCCCGAAGCCCCCTAATAACAGGGCTTCTGATACGGGGTCAAGTTTGCCTATGGGAAACCCAGAGCCGAAGTTGACCCCCTCAGCTTGCGAGGGGGTAGACTGCCTCGGCTCGTCTGAGGAAGACAAGAAATCCCTTCCTGCTCTTTCATCATTCTCTAAGTATCCGAGCCTTATGGCAGCAAGGAAGGATATGCCTTGTTTACTGATTGGATATGACTCTGAATGGCAGAACATTAAAGCCGGTGATGAAGTTATTGATCGTAATATGCTGTCTTGGCAGTATGCACTCGTTGACGGTGAAGATCTCGTTGAGTTCGTCTTTCTTAAAAACGGTGAGCAGGATCTTTCTCTGATGGATGCCCTCGGATGTATCTTAGATCACCTTGATAAATACGAAGCCGTCGATATCCGTACAATCCGAAGATACAAGTACTGTACCGAATGGAAGAACAACAAACCCGTTGAGGTTGTTACAGATGATGTTCAGGAAGCCCGTAAGAACTGCAAGTATGTTTTCCGCACCGATATCGGGTTCACTCGTGAACTAATTCAGGAGATGCCTGATAAATGTGTAAAGCGTGGCGATCGTGACTGGGCATGGTTCCATACCTACCTTGATTTCTCACTTGTTGTTGAAAAAATAAAGGTTTGTATCGTTTGCCATGCCGGTAAGGGTGACCTCTCTGCGCTCTATTATGGAAAAAAGAATCTTCTCCGCTATCTAAAAGAGATTCAAGGAGGGCTTGCATCCTTACAGCCTGTAAGATATGCACCTCGGAGTATGAAAAATGTAAACAATACCAGCGTTTATCCGGTTTCTTTATCGATAGCCGATACCATGTGTCATGCGCCTGCCGGAAAGAAGAAGTTGAAGGATCTCGGTGAGGTTCTTGGTGTTGAGAAAATTGACTTGGACTCTGACATAAAATCATATATGTGTATCCTTCTTTCCGAAGATCCTGTCCTATTCATGGAATATGCTTCCACAGATAGCATAATTACGCTTCTTTATTCTTCGGCTTTGTACGGATACAACAACGCCTTACCTGTGACAATAACAAGTGCAACCGCAGGAGTAATGAAGGAGACAATGATGATGTATTTGGAATGCGAGTCTACCGAAGATTTTAATCGTGTATATCGCGGACTCGAAAAAGTAAAACATGGTAATTATAAGATTCCTGATTGCCCGGGCTTCGTTGAAGCAACAAGCCTTGAGCCTATATCCAATGATGCAAATACCATCCTGTATTTTGCCTCTCAAGGATATCACGGTGGTTACAACATCTGCACTGAAGTCGGATATTTCCCCTTTGAAACATTCGACTACGACTTACAGAATGCTTATCCAACAGCAATGTGCCTGGTACCGGATATCGACTGGGAAAAACCTATCCGTAGCGAAGTGATCCGCAGAGACTTAACCCTTGCAGACTTTACTGGGATCGGTGGTATCAATCCAATCACTCCCTTTGTTGGATATGTCAGTTTTGAGTTCCCGGACACAGTGAAATATCCTTGCATTCCGGTAAATGTGGATGGCATTCCTCAGTATCCTCTCACATCGGAAGGTATGGATGGCGTGTATGTTGCCGGACCCTTTGTATGGCTCGCCCTGAAGCTTGGGGCGCATGTTTATTGCGACAGAGGTTACTTCCTTAATATCCTCTATGTAAAAGACTTCTCTCAAGAATCCAGATCCCTTGCAATGGCTGTTAAGCAGCTTGTCGTTGACCGTAACCTTGCTAAGCATGACAAAGGCAAAGGATCCTTGGAAGAACTGATTTTGAAGACTATGGTTAACAGTGGATACGGTAAAAATGCTCAAAATGTCGTGCAGAAAACAGCATGGACAGCCCTTAAAGACCTTATGGAAGATCTCGGCTGCTCTGCTATCACGAATCCTGTCTCAGCAATGATGATTACTTCCATCGTACAGGTAGAACTCATTGCAGCACAGAATCAGATTCAGTCACTCGGTTACATGAGCTGCTCTGTTACGACAGACGGATTTATCTCTAACTGTCCTGAGCATATTCTGAAAAGCCTTGACCTTTACGGTCTGAGAAAGTTTATGGAAGCATCCCGTATCTTCCTTACTGACGGAGATTCTGAACTGTGGGAAGCAAAGCATCATCAGGATGATCTCGTCAACTTTACCACCAGAGGAAATGTATCTCTTCATTGTAAAGACCGTGATGGTTATGACGGTGTATGCGCTCATAACTCCACAAAATCAGGTTTTGAATCCGACTCTTATGAAGACAGGCTTTGGCTTATGACTCAGGTTCTTGGTCGCACCGGCACCGTTGAGTATACGGATGAAGAATGGACTTCCTTTAAGGATCTCGTACAGGGAAAGCCCTTTGTGGTTAAGCCTGTGACCCGTCACATCCGTATGGACTATGATATGAAGCGTAAGCCCATCCGTGGAAGCTTCACCACCGACAGAGTGATTGTTGAAGGTCAGGAATATGAAATTGCTCACTTTGATACTGAACCCTTTAGGAACATCGAAGAGTTTCGTATCTACAGAAACAAAAAGAAGCTTACGGATGTCCTGCGTACTGAATCGGACTGGAATCTCTTTTGGTTGAAACTTGACCTCAACGCTACCGGGGCTCAGCCTCGCAACATGGAATGGGCAGTCCTTAACTCTTGCATCATGTTACATCGACGAGAAAAACTTAGGGGCATCACACTAATTCCGATGCTTGAGGTGGGAAGTGTTGAAGAGAAATGTGAATGGATCAATACACATAATACTTCCGATAGAAAGTTCAAGCCTTCCGATTGGAAGAACGCCAGAAGACCCGAAAGACAGGCTAATATGCTTCCTCTTGAAATGATTGAAAGCAAGCTTGAAGAACTTATAAATGCCGATATTTAAGGCATATACACTACTATGACACGTTGACTGCATCATACAGTGACAAGGAGACATAACAATGGATGCAAATAATATTACCAATTTAGCAACAGAGAGTGTTTCAGAGGATGTAACAATCCCTGACACACTTAAAATTACCAAGGAAGATGCTCAGTCA
>DFEN01000168.1 GCA_002368685.1 Lachnospiraceae bacterium UBA3801 | reverse complement strand
GTAAGTCTCATAACCGTCTTCTCTCCAAAAACTGTAGGAAGAATAGAAACACGGACATCAAACTCTTTTCTATCAACTATTATAGTGATACGTCCATCCTGAGGTTTTCTCTTCTCCGCTATATCCATACCTCCGATAATCTTGATACGAGCTGTGATAGCAGGAAGGATACTCAGTTCGTATGTCATAACCTGTTTCAAGGCACCATCTATTCGGTAACGAACACGGACATTAGTCTCCAGTGCTTCGATATGAATATCGGAAGCTCTCTGTCTAACTCCACCTTCTATTATCTGATTAACCAGGAGTACGATAGGAGAATTATCTATCTCTTCATTAGAGCCATCTCCTTCTTCATCAGCGCCAGAACCCATCTCAAGCTTATAAGCTTCAGCGGCTTCCATAGCTTCCGCACTACCATAGTATTTACCTATTACATTTTCCAGATCATCTTGGAATGATAGAAGTGGTTCTACCTGGAGACCACTAGATATGCTGATGTCATCTATTGCCATCAGATCCATAGGATCGGCCATAGCAACCTGGAGCATATTAGGATTATCTTCAGCGTAGCCTATTGGCATAGCCTTGTATTTCTGCACCAGATCCTTTGATACCAGACCGACAACATTTTCATCTATCTGAACTGTTCTAACCTCACAATAATCAATACCCATCTGGGTAGTAAGAACTGTAATCAGAAGCTCTCTTGATATGAAGCCAAGATCCATGATGATATTACCAAGCATACCACCTTCTTCTTTCTGCTTCGCAAGCGCTTCCTGGAGCTGCTCGTCTGTAATAGCACCAGCTTCTACAAGCAGATCACCGATACGTATCTTCTTTCTCGCACCCGTTAATCGCATAAACCCTTCTCCTTTAATATTTTATGTCACCCACAACAGAAAAATTATATCATACGAAAATATCCATGGCAACTTTATTTTTCTGTACATATTATACAAATAATTTAGTCATTTACGATAGTTCTGAGAATCATTCCTGCCTCTATCTGAGTACCTATGCCATTTGGTTTGGAGTCCCCATCTATCACCTCTAACCAAACCTTTAGATTCTCCTTAGGATGTGGAGCCGACTCTGCATCTCTACCATATTCATCCACTATCCTGGACACATTCGTTTTAAGGTTTTTACCATTATAAAGCATGACTTCTATTTCGTCTCCTACAGAGAACTTATTCTTCTGCATTATACTTATACTTCCATCTTCGTTTACGCTGTCAACCCGTCCCATGTACACAGCATTTCTAATATAAGTATTATTATCATATATCTGATCTTCCTCAGAAGGCTTTCCATAATAGAAGCCCCTAGTAAAATCACGCATAGTACATGCAGATATTTCTTCTTTGTAGTGTTCTATCTTCGACTCATACTTTTCAACCGACTCAAAGTAATCGTCTATAGCTTCTCTATAGGTTCTGGCTGTAACAGCTACATAGAGGTTGGTCTTCATTCTTCCCTCAACCTTAAAGGAATTGATTCCGGCGCTAACAAGATCCGGAATCTTATCCACCATACACAGGTCCTTGGAATTGAATATATAAGTTCCTCTATCATCCTCTTCTACAGGAAGATATTCTCCCGGGCGATGTTCCTCAACCACAGCATACTTCCATCTGCAAGGGTGTGTGCATGCCCCTCTATTGGCATCACGTCCTGTAAAATAGTTTGAGAGCAAGCATCTACCCGAATATGATATACACATAGCGCCGTGCATGAAGGCTTCTATCTCTAAATCTTCCGGGATATTCTCTCTTATATCCTTTATCTCTTTAAGAGAGAGTTCTCTTGCAGCTACAACTCTAGTCGCTCCCATATCTTTCCAGAATCTATATGTCATATAGTTTGTATTATTGGCCTGAGTACTGATATGTATCTCTGTCTCACTATTCTTCAAAACCTTACTTGCTATACTGAACATTCCCGGATCTGATATCAGAACAGCATCTACCCCGATCTCACGAAGCTCTGTGAAGTAATCTTCTGCCTTAACTATATCTTCATTATGAGCATATATATTAGTTGTGACATATAACTTAACATTGTGCGCATGGCAGTAGGCAAGCCCCTCTTCCATTTCTTCTCTAGTGAAGTTATCTGCCTTAGCTCGTAGACCGAATCTATTACCGCCTATGTATACCGCATCAGCACCATAGTCAACCGCAACCTTTAGAGTTTCCAGTCCTCCTGCAGGTATAAGAAGTTCTGGTTTATTTATATAATGTTTATCCATTATCTGTTTCTCCGTCTCATGATGCTTCGCACCACTACATACTAATTCTTCTTAACAACAGAAACTGCAATACCATCTGCTACTGATAATATTGCAGTTTCTAGTCTATCATCATTCTTAATCATATATAAATATTCTCTCATTCTGTCATGGATGGTCCGGTCTCTCTTCTCCACAAGAAAATGAGATTCAAGAACATCACCATCCGCCAGAATGTTGTCTGTTATTATTACAGTACCTGGATGAGAAAGTCTGATAGCCTCTTCCATATATATCTTATACTGAGCTTTAGCAGCATCTATAAAGATAAAGTCATATACCTTGCCCTGAATACCTCTTAATGTCTCTGCTGCATCGCCTTCAAATATCTGGATATTCTTATAACCACTTTTAGCTAAATTAGTCCTAGCTTCTGTTATTCTATCCGTATCCAACTCGCAGGTATCTATAGACCAAGTAGACTCTGCATCATACATCGGGGTTTCATTCTCGCCAAAAACATCAGCCAAGGTATCCGCAATAAGTAGTGTAGAATAAGCAACAGCTGTTCCTATCTCCAGGACATTCTTTGGTCTTACTATTTGAAGCATAACCTTCAGATAGTCAGCTGCCTCTCTTCTTATGATAGGCACATCTTTCTCAAGAGCTTTGTCATGGATATCCTTCAGAAGTCC
Organism: Lachnospiraceae bacterium UBA3801; assembly: GCA_002368685.1. Lineage (GTDB taxonomy): Bacteria > Bacillota > Clostridia > Lachnospirales > Lachnospiraceae > Eubacterium_Q. The sequence continues at coordinate 5,043 of DFEN01000168.1, read as the reverse complement.
TGTATCATCATGACTATATGACATTACAAAATCTCTGATTCTACTATAATCCATTTACTACTCCTCACCTTCTGCTCCTGTATCTCCAGTGTCTCCACCGTCTTCAGGAACATAGTCGTCTCCTTCGGAAGCTCCATCACCAGCTCCAGCAGCAGAGTTATCATGAACTCCACTAGCATCTGTTGGAGTGGATACTGTAGGTATATCATCCTTTATATCATCATTACTGAAGGCTCCACCTGTAATAATAGTAATTATTTCACTATATCTCATCGATGGGGACAACTTATAATTACCAGGCTTGATATCAGGACCAACCTCACCCAGCTTTATCTTAGCCATCATTACATACTTATTCTTTATAACACCACTCTCGTATAATACAGAAGACACAGTACTGGTAGATGAGTCAGGCTCAATCGTAACTGTCATATATTCTCTACTCTTCAGATCCTTCGCCGAATCATGGAATACATCATGCGAAAAATTAAAGGATATAGTAAATGCCTTTACAAACAGAAGCACAATCAGCACATCAACCAGCAACTGAAATGAATAATAAAGAGCTACCTGTAATCTCTTTTCAGTTTTTATTGCTTTCTTCTTACGACTATCTAATACTCTTTTCTTCATTATTCCTCAAACCTGATTCCATCAGTTACCTTTGCTATTATACTTCTAATGAGTTTTGATAGAGCGCTTTCGGCTCTCAAATATTCATTTACTGTAGAATTATGTATGAGATCATCATTCTCATAGTATATCCTATATATCTCATCATATGGATTACCGTCTGTATACTTCATTATATCTTCATATCTACGTTTGAACTCCATCAGGCTATTATATAAGTCCTCATTAGCCTTTATAGAATTTCGAGCAAAGATATAATTTCTATACTCTTCGGAATTGGTAATCATTAGATTAAGTTTTCTGCACTCTTCCATTATATTATCCATAAGCGCCTCATTTATAATCTCTTGATAATTATACCTCAGATATAATTGGCAGTATCATAGGGTTACGCTTTGTTCTCTCCCAAAGGAACTCTCCGAGATCTTCTCTGATACTATTCTTGATTTTGTTCCAATCAACGTTATCACTATTCAGACATTCAAACAGTGTTTCCGACACAACATCCCTACACTGTTCTATCAGAAGCTCCGCTTCTCTAACATATACGAAACCTCTGGATACTATATCCGGACCTGATAGAACCTGATTAGTTCCACTCTCAAGTGTAATCACAATAACCATCAGACCATTCTCTGATAGATGTTGTCTATCTCTTATAACGATATTTCCAACGTCGCCTACTCCAAGTCCATCTACGAAGACGCCTCTTGCAGGCACCTTACCTACAATATCAAACTTATCCTCTCCAACTTCCAGAACCTCTCCACACATAAGTATCTTCACATTCTCTTTAGGGATACCCATTTCCTGAGCCAATTCTGAATGCCTCTTCAGATGTCTGTACTCTCCATGTACTGGAATAGCATACTTAGGTTTTGTCAGTGCATATATAAGTTTAAGCTCTTCCTGGCATGCATGTCCTGAAACATGTGTATCATGATATATTACTCTGGCACCCTTCTGCTCGAGTTCATTCATTACTCTATAAACGGACTTCTCGTTTCCAGGTATTGGACTAGACGAGAATATAACCACGTCGCCTGGTACTATAGATATTTTATTATGAATAGATGCCGCTATACGAGAAAGCGCCGCCATATTTTCACCCTGGCTACCAGTTGTAATATAAACAAGCTTCTCATCAGGATATTCCTTAGCTTCATCTATACTAATTAGTGTATTATCAGGAATCTTGATATAACCAAGTTCAGAAGCAATGTTGATTATATTCACCATGCTTCGGCCTTCAACTATACATTTACGCCCATACTTATACGCAGAATTAATAATCTGCTGTACTCTATCCACATTTGATGCAAAGGTTGCAATGATAAGTCTATGATTTCTATTATCATCAAATATATGATCAAAGGTTTTTCCAACTGTCTTTTCAGAAGGAGTATATCCTGTTCTCTCTACATTTGTAGAATCCGCCATAAGCGCAAGTACACCCTTCTTACCAAGTTCACCAAATCGCTGGAGGTCTATAACTCCACCAAATACAGGAGTAAAGTCCACCTTAAAGTCTCCAGTGTGAACAATAATTCCAGCTGGAGTATATATGGCAAGTGCACAAGCATCAGCTATAGAATGATTAGTTCTAATGAACTCGATTCTAAAGCATCCAAGATTAATTATCTGTCCATAGGTTACCACCTTACGTCTGACATTATCTATCAGACCATGTTCAGTCAGCTTATACTCAATAAGCCCCATAGTAAGCTTAGTGGTATATATAGGAATACTAAGTTCCTTCTCAATATAAGGTATGGCACCTATATGATCCTCATGACCATGTGTTACAACCATACCTCTTATCTTATCTTTATTTTCTTTTAGATATGTGATATCAGGAATAACAAGATCTATTCCTAGCATATCATCATCTGGGAATGACAGACCGCCATCTATAACGATTATATCATCCTCATATTCAATAGCAGTGATATTCATACCTATCTGTTCTAAACCACCTAGTGGTATGATTTTCACTCTTGCATTATTCGTATCCAATGTACGTCCTCCGAATATAAACTGTTCGTATTTTAAAGATTCTTCACTTCGTTCAGAATGACAACAAACTACTGATTTGATAATCCATCTAAATAACTCTGTAATATAATAGCTGCTGCCATCTTATCGATGTGTTCTTTTCTGGCAGAATGAGCAACACCTGTTTCTTCTAGTATACGGTTTGCCTCTGCCGTGGTAAGTCTCTCATCTACCTCTACTATTTCAAGTCCTGTCCTTCTAGCCAACTCATCTTTGAAGGCTCTTGTAGTTTCTACACGCTCACCCTCAGTTCCGTTCATGTTGAGAGGTCTACCGATAACTATTTTCTCGACACTATACTCAGCGATAAGAGTTTCTATTCTCTGATAAGTTTTGCGAAGCTTACTAGCTCTTTCTCTTTCGATTGTTTCTATAGGCTGTGCTGTAATGAGTAGCTCATCAGAAATGGCTACACCGACAGTCTTATCGCCATAGTCTAGTCCCATTACTCTCATTATTTGAGTCTCGTTTCTATATAGTTTTCCATAAGGAGTTCAAGTATCTCATCTCTCTCTGCCTTCATAATAAGACTGCGAGCCCCCTTATAGCTCGTGATGTAAGTTGGATCGCCACTCATGATATATCCAACTATCTGATTCACAGGATTATACCCCTTCTCTGAAAGTGCCTCATAAACATCCGCTACTATATCAGAAACCTCAATAGTATATTCTCTCTCGATGTTTACGTCCTGTGTATGCTGTCCGTCGTAATTACCCATACTCTTCCTTCCTTGTATATCTATGATTATGCGTCATTATACTCCATACAACGACATTACTTACATTATCTTCTACACATACATAGTTACTATAACTAATTTATCAATAAATATCAAGTTTGTGATTTGATATATAGCTTATTCCTCACTCAAAAAATCAAATGTCAGCTGGCTGGTCTTTGGCATATCACCCAGTATTCCAAGCTCTTCCATTTTCTCTATAACCGTACCAGGCACCTTAGCTCTATCCTTTAGCTCCTGCTGAGATAGGAATCTTCCACCCTGTGCAGCCTTTTCCATCTGGAAAGCTGCAGACTCTCCCATTTTATCGATAGAGAGAAAGCTTGGCATAATCTTGCCATCAATTATCTGGAAACGGTCAGCTTTAGCTCTATATATATCCAGTGGCAAGAACTCAAAACCTCGAGCATACATCTCCTTAACTATCTTCATATCCTTAAGAAGTCCCTTTTCTGTAGCTGACATAGCATTCTTATCCATTGCCTTATACTCTTCTAGCACTGTATCCAGATGATCTTCCCCCTGACACATAACCTCATATGAGAAGTCATCCGCTCTGATACTGAAGTAAGCTGCGTAGTATGCCAATGGATAGTACAGCTTAAAGTAAGCAACACGCCATGACATCATTACGTACGCAACTGCGTGAGCCTTAGGGAACATATACTTAATCTGTTCACAGCTCCATATATACCAGTCCGGTACACCATGTTCTTCCATGGTCTTCTTAAAGTCAGGCCATTCATTACACTTTCCCTTAGCCACGAGCCCCTTACGAACTCGTTCCATAATGGTAAATGCATCACCAGAGTCAAGTCCCTGATTCAGGAGATAAACCATGATATCATCACGACAACAAATAGCACTTGAAAGTTCGCATGTACCTTCTTGAATAAGTTTCTGGGCATTGCCGAGCCATACATCAGTTCCGTGAGACAGACCTGCAATACGGACAAGGTCAGAAAAGCTCTTAGGATCTGCATCTATAAGCATCTGCATAGCGAACTCTGTTCCAAACTCTGGCACACCCAGGCATCCAAGTGGTATACCACCCATATCCTCCGGTGTTATACCAAGCGGTTCTGTACTCTTGAAGAGCTGCATAACATTTGGGTCATCAAGTGGTATATCCTTAACCTTTACTCCTGTCAGATCCTCCAGACGTCTAATCATAGTTGGATCATCGTGACCAAGAATATCAAACTTCAGAAGGTTATGATCAATGGAGTGATACTCGAAATGTGTTGTTATTATATCAACTGTCTGATCATTAGCTGGTCTCTGCACCGGAGTGAAGCTATATATCTCTTCATCATCTGGAGTAACTATGATTCCACCTGGATGCTGACCTGTTGTTCTCTTAACATCTATACAACCCTTAGACAGTCTCTCCATCTCCTGCCATCTCTTATCAAGACCTCTATATTTACAATAATCTCTAGCATAGGCCATCGCAGTTTTTTCTGCGACTTTACCAACTGTTCCAGCTTTGAAGGAGTGATCCTTACCAAAGAGTTCTCCTAGGAAAGCATGAGCCTTAGCCTGATACTCACCAGAGAAGTTAAGATCTATATCTGGCTCCTTATCTCCCTTAAATCCAAGGAAGGTTTCGA
>DFEN01000129.1:3968-5690 GCA_002368685.1 Lachnospiraceae bacterium UBA3801 | reverse complement strand
AACTTCGTCAGCTTTAACATTTCCTACATTCTTAATAGTAACGCTTACGCTAACTCCTGAAGCAGCATCTGTGTCATTTTCATTTATCTGAACATCACTATACTCGAAGCTTGAATAAGATAATCCGTATCCAAATGGATAAAGTGGCTCGCCTTCGAAATATCTGTATGTTCTATTCTTCATACTATAGTCTTCGATAGGTGGCTGTGTTCCATCCTTATAGAATGTAACAGGAAGCTTTCCACCTGGAACAGCCTCACCAAACAGGATATCTGCAACGGCCTGTCCCCCAGCCTGTCCACTGTACCAGCTCTGAACGATAGCATTTGCATGTTTCTCTTCGAAGCTGAAATCAATGGCACTACCTGTATTGCAAACAACAATAACCGGCTTACCAGTAGAAACTACCCTCTCTATCATCTTTCTCTGGGACTCTGGAAGGAAGAGTGATGTCTTATCACCAGCGGCGAAAGCATTTCCTGTATCGCCCTCTTCACCTTCAATAGTTGAATCAAGTCCGACATAGAGAATAACTACATCGCTTGCTCTTGCAACTGTCTCAGCCTCGCTGAGTCTGTCATCCTCAAGAGCCAGATTCTGAACTCTGTCATTGAAGAGATGAGCGCCCTCTGAATAAAGAACCCTGGTTCCTGGATTAACAGCATTTCTGATTCCCTGAAGGTTATTAACGTATCTGGAAGATGTACCGTTGTAATTTCCTTCAAGCACTGCTATAGAAGTAGCTGTTGGTCCGATAACTGCGATTGTATTAATATCATCCTTATTAAGAGGAAGTATCCCATCATTCTTGAGAAGTACTGTCGAGTTAACACTTGCTTTGTAGGAAAGCTCAGCAGACTCATCAGTATCGAGGTCATTAATGCTGATCTTGTCATATTCACAATCATCTGAGAACATGCCAAGTGCCGCTCTGATTGTATAAGCATTTACTGCAGCTGTTCTTATCTCTTCTTCTGTAACGAGACCCTGATTATACGCATCCATGATTTCTCTATACACATAACCTGCATTCACATCGCATGTAGCTTTAAGTGCAAGAGCACCTGATTCAACTGCATTCTTTGTAATATGATGATTCTTATGAATATCCATAAGAGCAAGGAAGTCAGAAACGATATAACCATCGAATTTCCAATCCTGTCTGAGTCTCTTAACAAGAAGCTCCTGGCTGGCACAAGCCGCTTCACCATTTACTCTGTTATAAGCACCCATAACACCGGATACGTCGCCTTCCTTAATACATGCATAAAAGGCTGGTGTGTATGTTTCTTCCAGGTCCTTAGCACTAGCCTGTGCATCGAAGCCATGTCTAAGAGCTTCAGGTCCTGAATGAACTGCAAAATGTTTAGCACACGCAGAAGCCTTCAGATACTTGCCATCCCCCTGAAGTCCCTTTACAAATGCAACTCCCAGGGCACCTGTCAGATATGGATCCTCTCCATATGTTTCCTGGCCTCTCCCCCATCTTGCATCTCTGAAAATGTTTACATTTGGAGACCACATAGTGATTCCCTTGTAAAGATCTCTGTCTCCGTATTTAGTGGACTCATTGTACTTAGCTCTGGCTTCGGTAGCTATTACGTCACCGATTTTCTGAAGCATTTCTTTATCAAACATAGCAGCAAGTGCTATAGCCTGTGGAAAAACGGTCGCTGTACCTGCTCTGGCAAGTCCATGAAGTCCTTCATTCCACCAGTTATA
>DFEN01000129.1:0-3857 GCA_002368685.1 Lachnospiraceae bacterium UBA3801 | reverse complement strand
TCTTCCAGTGTCATGGAATCAATGAGCTTCTGTGCAATTTCTTTAAATTCTTTTTTCATATCAAGTCCCCTAAATGTTCTCCCCTATAAATACCTTTAACCTTCACTAATGGTAAAGCTTTTAACCTTCACTATTTTAAAGTTTTTAACCTTCACTAATTAAATACTTTAACCTTCACTAAGAATACCTAACCTTCACATTAGTACCCCTATACCGTTTCATAGTAACACACAAGATTTTTAATTACTTTTCAAATGTTGCGCAAAGTTTATCGAATGTTGCTAAAAAAATAAAGCAAAATGAAAAAGAGCCCAGATACAAAATCTGAGCTCTTAATCTAAAATATTATATGCAAAATTTATGTAAACCACTATGGTCTTTCAAGGAATATTGTTATGGTCTGACTAGGAAGACTTCCGCAGTTTCACCACTTTGTACTGTCATACTACCTATAGCATACTGACCATAACCGTCATCGTAGAAGCCTTTAAGTGTGAAGTTCATTCCTTCTTCATCAAAGGTGACTGAACCATCTTCTGCCATAGTGCCGCTAAAGGTAGAATTTTCATCATCTTTAGATTCCCACTCTCCGTCTTCACCCCAAAGAGCCTCATCATAATCAAAAGTAAGGCTTAGATTATTTCCATCAAAGCTTGTGGTGGCAGATATTGTTTCTTTGCCATAGCAATCCATCTCATTGTTTCTATCCCAGAGTAGGAAGCATCTCCAGCCTCCGTTTAGCCTGGCAGTAGATGTAACTATCTTTCCTCCAAAATCCGTTCCTTGTGGATTGTCTGTCGCCCAATCAAAGTATTCTTCATAAGAATTTGCATTTGTAGAAAAGAACTCGCTTGCAATCTCATCTGTGAGTGGAACTGCATAATCGCTTATCTTATAGAAATCTCTCTCTTCTGGCCCGAATATTTCGCCATCTTCATTTGCTTCAAATACTTTTCTTAGTTCAGTTGATTCTTTTGGTTTTTCTTCCTCAGCGTCTGTCTCTGTGGAATACTTAGCCATAATCAAATCTTCTGCAAATTTGCTGGAAACATCAGAATTTAACTCTCCAAGCATTATTCCGTCGTAGTTTTCTGGAACTTCAAAAACAAAGATCTCTTTATCATTAAAACTTGAACTATACAGAGTTCCTCCATCTACCTCTTCTGAACTATCTTTCATTTCATCAACATTCGTTTTGTACTGTTTTACTATTTTTACATTTATTTCTTCACCAAACTTATCGAACTTAGTCTCCGCATGTTCAACATTCTCATCAAGCAGTCCATATTTATCAGCTGGTAAATTCAAAACATAACCAGTATAATAATCTACAACTAGAGGAGAATAAAAAACATTTTCAAAATACCAACGATATTCATTACTCGTAACAAGTGCTGATAATTCTCCCGCCGCAGTACATTCAACGTAATATTTTACCATACCATTCTCGTCTGGTTCTGATACTGCTACTCTTCCAAATTCAAAAGAATAAGGCGAACCCTTAATATCAATTTCCTCTGGATGAATAATTTCAAGATTTTCATCAAGCAACACAGTTGATGCGTTAGCCTCAATCTTGTAACCTTGATCAACTAAATGGCATCCCATTTCTTCGGCATATGGAACAGGCTCCGGTTCAGGTTCTTCAGGTGTTGCCTCTGCTACAGTGGTTGGTTCCTCTGTGGTCACCTCCTCTGTAGTTACCTCTTCTACCACTTCCTTCTCCTCAGGCTTCCTGGTTAGAAGAACTACTATTAGTACGATTAGTCCTATCAGCACTAATGCGCCTATGACTATACCTGCAATTATTAGCGGCTTATTATTCTTGCCACCCTCATCCCCCCCTGGCTGTACAGGCTGACCGGCATATGCAGGTTGTATCGGCTGAGCTGACTTATTCTGTTGAATAGGCTGATTTAGCTGCCCAGTTTGTGGCTGCTGCACTGGCTGGTTTAGCTGCCCAGTCTGTGGCTGCTGCACCGGCTGCATCTGCTTTGCCCCACAATACTCGCAGAATAGCGATCCATCAGCGATCTGATTACCACATTTACTACAAAACATTGCTTTATACCCCCTTTCAATGTTTATAGTAATATTTTAACTTATATCCATAAATAATCCCACTACTTTTCTTGACATTTTCTAATTTTTATCAAAGTTCACAATAAAGACTCATCATCTATAAAATGACATTTTTTGCAATTACTCTTTGACATCATCAGTTTTTCTATGAAATATTTGGGGACGAAATAAATACTGGTTGCCACCGGGTAACAGAATGCTGATACATTCACTTGCTGTAATCGTTAGGTCTTAGAAGAATCAATATAGAATATCCTTTAACAATATTAACTGATGCTTTAATACTTTTATGGCTCGTGATTCCGGTTCTTTTTCTAATTTACTATTTAACATATCATAATCAATCTTTAACCCGAATCCGGCTTCCTTTGCCTGTATACCATGATTGGAAGAAAATGGTTCAGAATAAGCTCTTTCTATATTTTCTTCTATATCATAGTCTAGAGGGAACACTTCATAATTACTCAGTAGAGCATCACCATTATCGAATACTGGAGCGGCATAAAACTCCCCTGTATCCTTATTTGCTATAATACCTAGATTATGGAAATGTCTATCAGTATTTAGCGTGACATAATCTAAAGTCAGTATCTGTGATAGATAATTTGTTATATCATATTCCGTATATTCAAATATGAAATCCTTTACGTAATTAATTCTGTCACGCACTTCATTATATAGCATTATATCCTCTGTCAGATTTCCACCTTTATACATATCATAAAGTCTTTGAAAGCTTATATAGGTTTCAGATTTATTTAAAAAGTTTTTTGATCTGCAGCCACTTCTACCATTAACCTTACATTCCTCATAGGTGACATAGGAATCAACATTAGAACATGAAAGCAGAAGACTGACCAGATATTCTGATAAGCCTTCGTAACCATTATTATTAGTTTTATACCAGTATCCATTATCGTAGTATTTAGGCTGTGTTCCTGCCGAACTACCTGACATCATTACGATAGCCTGTGCACTTAATTTGTAATCCTTCATCTGACTTTCACATCCTCCCATTTTAGATTTTCATAATCCTTCTTTATCCAGAAAAAATCTTCGAATGTAACACCGTGGGTTATTTCTATGACTTCATAGGGATTATTTGACTTTAAATTCATTATTTTTAGGATATTACTTATATCGGCTCTATTATCCTCATAGCATCTGCTTTTAATAAATCTATAAAAGCGTTCCAAATCCAGCTTATCACCAGAAAATGGTTGATATACTCCATCCTCTTTAACTTTAGTATATTCTATATGCTTCTTATCTATAGACAATTTTACTATTGCTACAATTTCATCTAAATACATTATGTGGTACACCATTTGATCCTGAGGCATAACATCAAATGTCATATTTAGAGCATTCAAAATACCCGCTAAAGTCTCTAATGATGGAAGCTGACTTCCAGATTCAAACCTACTATAATTGGACTGGGTCAGCCCACATTTTGCCGCAGTTTCCTTTTGGGTCATATTTAGAGATAATCGTCTCTTCTTGATTTTGGCTATTAAAATGTTATATTTATCATTCATGGTTATAATATATCATTATTGATATATTTTTTCAATCTTTTGACGTCAATAAAAAAGGAGAGGTTCGTGTTCGACACACTACTCCTCTCCAATTAATTCAACAAGGGATCTTCACGTATAGTTCCATCTATGCAAAAAAGATATACGCCCTCTGCGTATATCTTTATTTTTGCAGGGGGTAAGGGAATCGAACCCCTTCCAAAGGTTTTGGAGACCCCTATCATACCGGTAGACCAA
>DFEN01000116.1 GCA_002368685.1 Lachnospiraceae bacterium UBA3801 | reverse complement strand
TCTACCAAACTGAGCCACATTCCGTGAAGTACCTTCTTATTCTAACACTATTAGAATATTTATGATAGAAGTATTTAGTTAATAAAAGGCTTTATAGTTTGATTGCCCCTTACAGAAAACTATGCTACACTTTTGTTTGCTATTATATTAATAATCTTGCGAAAGCCGCGAGAATAAACAATCTGCATTATATGCGAGAATAAACAAGATGGAGGCCCACAATGAATCCTATTAAAGAAGGAAAAGTTAGAGAGATCTATGACAACGGCGATAGCCTTATTATGGTAGCAACTGATAGAATCAGCTGTTTCGATGTAATCCTTAAGAACACTGTTACTAAGAAAGGTGCAGTTCTTACACAGATGAGTAAGTTCTGGTTCGATATGACAGAGGATATTATCCCTAACCATATGATCTCTGTAGATGTTAATGATATGCCTGAGTTCTTCAGACAGCCAAAATTCACAGGTAATTCTATGATGTGTAAGAAGCTTGAGATGCTTCCAGTAGAATGTATCGTTCGTGGTTACATCACAGGTTCAGGCTGGGCTAGCTACAAGGAGAATGGTACAGTATGTGGTATCAAGCTTCCAGAAGGTCTTAAGGAATCAGATAAGCTTCCTGAACCAATATATACACCATCTACAAAGGCTGAGATAGGTGACCACGATGAAAACATCAGCTATGAGCAGTCAGTAGAATATCTTGAAAAGAGATTCCCTGGTAAGGGCGAAGAGTATGCCAAGATGCTTCGCGATGCAACACTTGCTCTTTACAAGAAATGCGCTGATTACGCACTTTCTAAGGGTATCATTATTGCAGATACCAAGTTTGAATTCGGTCTCGATGAGAATGGCAAGCTTGTAATCGGTGATGAGATGCTTACACCTGACTCTTCAAGATTCTGGCCACTTGAAGGTTATGAACCAGGACATTCACAGCCATCATATGACAAGCAGTTTGCAAGAGATTATCTTAACGCTAACAAGAATGCAGCTGGCGAAAGACCAGACACACTTCCACAGGACGTTGTAGATAAGACAATCGACATCTATCTTGAAGCTTATGAGAAGCTTACAGGCAAGAAGCTTGAGGTATAAGAAAAAGTAAATATAATAATTTAAAGGTTCCGAACTAAAGTCGGAACCTTTTTTAAATTTATATGTATGAGGATAACTTTGGGAAAAACTCCTTGAAGAGTACGATAAAATAACGAAATAGTTATAAATATATGTTACAATATTTATGTATCGTAGGGGGTTATCGGTTGAGATAAACCGATGTTATATCGACATAGGGAATTACTAGATGGCTGAAAGTATAATAGATATTGGGCAGGATGAATATGGTTTGATGTCAGCAGAAGCGAAATGTGCGATAGAGAAGTCGCCGATTCCTTTTGCTGTTTATTATATGGAAAACGGAAGATATAAGATATATCTTGTATCTGATGGTTTATGCCGCTTATTCGAGGAAAGCAGGCAGCAACATCTTGAAAGGATTACCAGCGAAGATCCATTCTGCAATCTTCCAAGAAGTGAATCTAAAGAATTACTTAGAAATATCAGAGATTTCGTAGAAAGAAATATCCCTTTTAATGTTATATATCATACATTTACGCGAGCAGGCAGACGTATTATGATTCACAGTATTGCTCACGATATGTATACAGAAGATGGTAAACGATATGCCATCGTTAGTTTTGATGATGAGTCTGACGATAAAGCACAGTTTCTTTTCCAGGATAAGGATGGCGAAGAAACAACAGTATTGGCTAGTTTGTGCAATGACTATACTACAATTTGGCTTGTAGACTCAGAAGATAGAACAGTAAAGCTGATAAGAGTAAACAGGAAGTATCCGGAAGTTAAGGAGTTTGTCAGCACAACAGCCTCATTTGTAGATTTTGAGCTATGTAAGAAGGCAACAATTAATAAATTTGTAGAAGCAGAAGACAGAGACAGAGTCTTCAAAATGCTTACTATAGACAATCTTCGTAACAATGTAAAAGATGATGAGGTATATACCATAACCTTTAGACGTGTAAGTATAGGGGGCGAAACCAGCCATCTTCAGCTTTGTGTCAGCAAGGTGGTAATAAATGGTCAGGAAAATTTTGTTATAGGAATTCGAGATGTAAAAGCTCTTGTTAAGCAGGAGGTGGAATTCCAAGAGAAACTTCAAAAGACTATGGAGAAAGTAGAGGCTGCGGATAAAGCAAAATCTTCATTCCTCTTTAATATGTCACACGATATACGCACACCTATCAATGCAATCATTGGATTTACAGAGCTTGCTGAGACCTATGAGGATGATTTAAAGAAGCGTAAGGAATGCATAGATAAGGTAAAACTGGCAAGTCGTCAGCTTCTTAATATACTTAATGATGTTTTAGAGATGGCCCGTATCGAAAGCGGTACCATGACCATCGAGACAGATGTAGAAGATACTGTAGTATTCCATGATTCGTGGATGGCTATGTTTGATGCTGAGTTTAAGAAGAAGAAGCTAATTATCCGCGAGGAATTTGGGGTTAACAGCAGATATCTTTATATGGACTGGACCCATCTTTCTGAGATATTCATGAATATTATAAGCAATGCCATAAAGTATACCCCAGAAGGTGGTATTATCACTGTTAAGTCAAGAGAACTTCCTGGCAGATACAGCGAAGAGTGTATTATAGAAACAGTATTTGAAGATACTGGTATAGGTATGTCTCAGGAGTTTGTAGACAGAGCATTTGAAGAATTCTCAAGAGAGCGTAATACAACATTAAGTGGTATACAGGGTACAGGACTTGGCCTTGCTATAGTTAAACATATTGTAGACCTTATGGAAGGTACTATAGTAATAGAAAGCGCTATCGGTGAAGGAACCAGGGTTACACTTCGTACTCCTCATAAGATAGGTTCTAAGGACCAGATATCTCCTCATTTTGAACTGAAGAATGAAATTAAGGCCCTTAAGGGTAAGCGTATCCTTCTTGCAGAGGACAATGATATCAATGCGGAGATAGCTATGGAAATCCTTCGTAATGTAGGTATGATTGTTGATAGGGCTGAAGATGGAGTAATCTGTATAGATATGCTTAAGAAGGCACCTGTAGGAACCTATGATGCTATCCTTATGGATATCCAGATGCCTAATATGGACGGTTACAGGGCAACTCATGAGATCCGCTCTATGGCTCAAAAGTCAAAAGCGTCTATCCCTATACTTGCCATGACCGCCAACGCATTTAAAGAGGATGCGCAAAGAGCCATAGCATCCGGAATGAATGGACATATTGCCAAACCTATAGATTTAAACAGGCTTATGAATATGCTTGAAGCTGTGATGCGATAAATTAACGATTGACAACTAAGTGAAAATGCAATAGGCTATCAGATGACAATAATATAAATGCTAGGGGCGCATGTGCTGAGATCATTGAAAAATGAACCCTTATTACTTGAACCGGATAAT
>DFEN01000018.1 GCA_002368685.1 Lachnospiraceae bacterium UBA3801 | reverse complement strand
GAGCTTAGATGCGAGATTACTGAGAGAAGAGGACCTCTTGGTTTTGGAAAGGGTGTAGCTAAGGTTGACGGCAGGGTTGCATGTCAGGCAGAGATATCCTTTGCAATTGGTGATGCAAAATAAGCTTTTATTTTATAAAGGAGTTTCATATGAATATGAGTCCAGAGGATAGAGCAGGTCTTGATTCAACTGAGCAGTTGGAGAGAAACCCTCTGTCGGCATTATATTCAAAGTTCAGAATACATTATTATAGAGATGTATTCAGGAGAATTAATTCTAGAGAGCTTTCGCTTACAACTACTGAGGTTTACTGCGTAGAAATCATCCATAATCTCGGCAAACCAACTATTCAGGAATTTGCGAACTTTATAGGGATTTCATCTCCAAATGCTACATATAAGGTTAACTCGCTTATCAAGAAGGGGTATGTTAAGAAGCTCCAGTCTGATACAGATAAGAGGGAATTCTACCTGGATGTAACAGAGAAGTTTTACCGCTACTATAATATCAACGAGAAGTATCTCGATATAGTTGAGGAAAGACTGAAGAATGAACTCTCACCAGAAGAGTTTAAAATATTTAATGATACACTCAAGAAGATCTATTACGAGATGATGCCAGAGGTTAATCTGGATAAATAGAAATGATCTAGTGTATATGATAAAAAAAGGATTCGTGTTGTTTAGTAATAGACAACTTTGAATCCTTTTTATATATTTATTCAAATACGTATATTTTGTTTTATATTTTGTTGCGAATACCACGTAAAATAAGGTATAATAATTAAATAGATTTGCATAAAGATAAAAGGACAGATTCATCTGAATCCATCCTTTTACCATTAGTGAAGGTTAAAAGTATTTATATGATTTAAGAAGATAAATCTTCTTAAACAGGGGGCGTTTTTGTATATGTTCAGTATATGTGATTTCGTGTGTAAATGCAACACAAAAAAAGTGCAAATAATATCAAAAAACTGTTTACTGAATTTTGATTTTTGTGAAAGAGGTATAAAATATGTCAGACGTTTTAGCGGAAGTTACTAAACTGATGTTTTCAGAACGTGCAAATGAAGTTAAACATCCAACCTTTGAAAGAGAAATATCTTTATATTTGCTAATTTCTGAGGGAAAACTTGAACAGGTTAAGGAGCATATGGCAAAAGCTCCTAAATCAGATGCGAAGGAAAGAGGTATCCTTTCAGATAATCCTCTTAGAAATGCAAAGTATCATATGGTTGCTATGACAGCCCTTGTATCAAGGATATGTATACTTAAGGGTATGCCACAGGATATATCTTATAAGATCAGCGATGTATATATTAAGAAAGCTGACGAGTCTACTGATATAGATGATGTTCATAATATTCAGTGGGAGATGGTTAAGGCCTATACAGAATATATGAATTCTTTGACTTATTCAAGTGCGACATCAAAGCAGATCAGAGATTCTGTAGATTATATTCGTCAGAATATTCATGATAACATTACTGTCGCTGAGCTGGCTGAGAAGGTTGATCTTAACGAGACGTATCTGTCCAAGCTCTTTAAGAAAGAGATGGGATGCACAGTTAGTGAGTATATTCGAAATGAAAAGATAGAAGAGGCTTGTTATCTGCTAAGATACACAGATAAAACAAGTATCGAGATTGCATCTGATCTGTCATTTTCTTCTCATAGTTATTTTATTAGTGTTTTCAAGAAGGTTAAGGGTGTAACCCCTAAGGAATACAGAAACTATAATTCTGGACAAGTCTTTGATGATATGGAGTAAATAAATGGAATATCCTGAAGAAACTCAGCTAAGAAAAAAGGCTGAGGAAATAGCTAAAAATTTTTCGCGCACCAAGGAATTTGCTGATGCCATGACACTCTATAGATGTGCAATTATGGAGGTCCAAACTAAATTAAATGTATTAAATGAAGAGTTCTCTCTCCAGTACGATCGTAATCCCTTTGAATCTATTGAGTCCCGATTGAAGAGCCCAACAAGTATAGTTGAGAAAATGCTTAGTAAGGGGCTGGATATAAATGTCGAAAATATGGAAGGCGAGATATTTGATATAGCTGGTATCAGAGTAGTATGCTCCTTCCGTGAGGATATATATAAGCTGTCAGATCTACTGGTTCAGCAGGACGATATACTTCTGCTGGCAAGAAAGGACTATATCGAGAATCCAAAGGCTAATGGTTATAGAAGCTTTCATATAATCGTTGATATACCTATATTCTTATCAGATGGTAAGAAGCATATGAAGGTTGAGGTACAGTTTAGAACTATTGCTATGGACTTCTGGGCATCCGTCGATCATAAGCTAAAATATAAGAAGGAGCTGGCTCATCCTGAAGAGGTGGTTGCCAGACTTAAAAAATGTGCTGATACTCTGTCAGAGCTGGACGAGGAAATGGAAGCAATCAGACAGAGTCTGGATAAGAGGACTAATTAATGAAATATATGGGAATAACTAAGGGTGATGAAGGTAAATTCATCACCCGTTATGATATACATTATCAAACTGAAGATGGGCAGGATAAGAATTATGAGATCATCAGTAGAAATAATAACATTTCCACTTATGAGGAGCTTCATGGTGATAAGCCTGATGCAGTAGTACTTATTATGACAAATGCTGATGGTTCCAAGATTCTGCTTAATAGAGAATTCAGAATGGCTGCAGGTATGTGGGTGATGAACTTTCCTGCCGGACTTATCGATCCAGGGGAGGATGCCAGGACTGCTGCAGCAAGAGAGCTTAGAGAAGAGACTGGGCTTGAGCTGATAAGTGTTGAGGATATTATAGGTCTCAGCTACAGCGCTGTAGGTTTTTCGAATGAGATGAATGTATGCGTTGTTGGAAAATGTGAAGGTGAGATCCAGCAAAGCGATTCTTCGTTTGAAGAGATTGAGGCTGCATGGTATACTAAAGAGGATGTTCGTGAGCTTTTAAAGACTGAGCGCTTTGCGGCTAGAACACAAGCTTACTGCTACATGTGGTCACGTAACTAATAGTATTCTGAGTGTAAAAAGTCTTATAAATAAGAGGGAATCATAATGGGAATATTATCTAGATTCAAAGATATAATGGCTTCAAATATCAATGCCATTTTAAAGAATGATAAGGCAACGGAAAAGAATATTCGTAAGTATCTGGATGGTCTTAGAATGGATCTGGGACAGGTTAAGTCCGAAACTGAGGCTCTTAAGATAGAGGAACAGAGAGCTAGAAGAGCTGTGGATGAGAATCTGGCAGAGCAGGATAAGTACCGCAGATATATAGAGAAGGCAGAGGGTACTCCGGATGAGAGAATCTATCAGACTAAGCTTGATAGAGCAGTTGAGGAAGGAGAGAGACTGGCTTCAAAATATGAGAAGGCAAAGAATGATCTGGCAGATCTTTCTACACTTAACGAGAAGCTGAGCTCAGACATTTCAACTATTGAGACAAAGCTGAGCGAATCCTATAGTGCCGCTGCTACAGCTAAGGAGCAGGAGGCGTTATATGAAAAAATGAATGACGCAGCAGATTATCTGAAGGACAAGGCTGAGGCTATGAACGAGTTAAATAGCGTGTCTGGTTCGTTTGGAATGAGTGAGATAGATGAGCTGGCCAAGAAGTATGATGGGACATCCTCAGACGAGGATTAACATATAGTTTTGAAGTTTTATATTTCAAATTTATTTAGGAGGTAGACATGGGTATATTATCTAATCAATTTGCTAATGTAGTTGAGTGGGAAGAATATGATGACAATCTTATATTCTGGAAATGGGCTAACAGAGAGATTAAAAAAGGCTCTCGACTAATAATTCGTCCTGGTCAGGATGCTATATTCCTCAATCAGGGAAAGGTTGAAGGAGTTTTCAAGGATGATGGTGACTATGATATAGAATCACAGATCATACCATTTCTCTCGACCCTTAAGGGCTTCAAGTTTGGATTCAATTCTGGAATGCGTGCAGAGGTTCTCTTTGTAAATACTAAGGAATTTACCATCAAGTGGGGTACTAAGGGACCAATAATGCTTCCATATCAGGGACTTCCGGGAGGTCTTCCAATTAGAGCAAATGGTACAGCTAATGTTAAGGTTTCAGACTATGCTACACTTATTGATAAGGTTGCAGGAATCAAGCAGTCTTATTCAATCGAGGATGTTAAGATAAGGATAATAACTGTTCTTGATCAGCTTCTGATGAAGTGGATATCCAAAGAAGGAAAGGATATGTTCAACCTTCAGGCTAGTGCATATGACATTTCCAAGGGTATTCAGGAAGATCTTGATATGGAGATCAGCAAGGATGGTATCTCTGTAACAGGCTTCAGCATTAACAGCTTCAATTATCCAGAAGAAATACAGCAGAAGATTAATCAGGTTGCTGCAAATTCAATGGTAGGAGATATTAATTCCTATACACAGATCAGCATGGTAGATGCTGCTGCAAGTGGAAATGGTGGCAACTCAACTATGGGTAATATGGCAGAAATGATGATGGGTGCAACAATGGCGGGTCAGATGATGAATCAGATGAACCAGAATGGTACCTTCCAGGGTCAGCAGGCAGCTCCTCAGCAAGTAGCACAACAGCAGGCGGCTCCAGAACAGGCAGCTACAGGAAATCCTCCAAAGTTCTGTCCAGAGTGTGGTACACCAACTAATGGTGCAAAGTTCTGTCCAGAGTGTGGAACTAAGTTAATATAAAATATAGTTTATATATCA
>DFEN01000151.1 GCA_002368685.1 Lachnospiraceae bacterium UBA3801 | reverse complement strand
CAGAGACTTGTACGTAAGGTTTGTCCGGATTGTGGAACCTGGGGAGAGATGACTGCAGAAGAACAAAGAATAGTTGGAAAGCCTCTTCCTAGAGTAATGCACAAGGTCGGATGCAAGAAATGTAATGGAACCGGTTATAGAGGTCGTATATCTATCCATGAGATATTGCCTATAGATAAAAAGGTTCGTAAGATGATATCAGACAATGAATCTGCGGAAGATATCAAGACATATGCTCGCCAGGAACTGGGGATGCTTACCCTGAAAGAGAGCTGTATGGAACTGATTGAACAGGGACTTACAACAGTTGAAGAACTTGTCAAGGTTGCATATTACGACTAAATCCTCGATTTCTGTGAATAGAAGGTGTGAGAACTGTGAAAAGTGTGTGAAATAGCCGTTTTTCGAAGCTGTTTCCACTGAAAATGTTACAATTATATTAATAAAATAACTCTTGCTCGTGGATGAATTTAAAAGATTATGACCGAAATTGAATGAATTCGTAGGAGAAGGGGTGCGGATTATACAGGTTGCACAAATTAGTTTGTGAATTATTGTGCGTTTAGTGGATTTGACGGGATGGTTTACATAAGTGCTTGCAAAATAAGAATTCGCTTGTTAAAATCAAGTTAACTTATTCATGAGAGAGTTGTTTGATAGATCGAAGATCAAACAAATGAAGAATTTATATTAAGGAGGATTTGACTTATGAAGAAGAATAATAAAGGTTTTACACTTGTAGAACTTATCGTGGTACTCGTTATTTTAGCTATCTTAGCTGCAATCCTTGTTCCAGCACTTCTTGGATACATCGATAAGGCAAGACAGTCACAGTATGAAGAAGAAGCACATTCAATACTTACAGCTATGCAGGCTTATAATACAGAACAGTATGCTAAGGGTGAGGATCCAATTAAAGCAGGCAGTAATTCAGATGTTGTATCATATGTTAACAAGATAGTATCTCCTACAAAGATTGATAGTTGGGGTGAAGTAGCATATACGGCAGCTACAAATCCTAGTGTATCAAATTCTACTTCGCACAAGGCTTATACTATTACTGGTATAAAAGATCTTAAGTTTAAGTCACAGAATAATGAAGCAGAAGTTACATGTACTTTGTCTAATGGATCATGGACTATTACAGATGTTAAGAACTAATAGTTGAATTTAAAAAGCACGGTGCTAGTCACCGTGCTTTTTTAGTGCTCAAGAGTTTTATTCTATTTAGTATATGTGGTATTATAGAGGGGGCTAAATAGTCAGTCAGTATCAGGAGAGTGTTGTGTTGAAAAAGCTGAGTGGATTTAAAATTAAAGAATACTTATTAGCATTTTTTATTCCAGTAATATTAATTACTATTTTTTGTGCTATTAAAGAGATTTCTCCATTCGGAGGATATGATATCTTCTTATATAGTGGTACAGATGATCTTAAAGAATTTTTATATGAGTTCTGGATCAGCGCTAGACAGGGACGATTCTTTTATTTTAGTACTAGGAGTGGCGTGGGATATGACTTCTCGACTGTTATTACATATTATTTTGCTAATCCACTAGTTTTTATCTATTTACTTCTTCCAAAATCGAGTCTATCTACTTTTTCTAGTATTCTATTTATCTTTGAAGCTGGTTTAGCTGGACTCTTTTCATATCTGATGTTCAGTATTACATATACAACTAATGTAGCTTCTGGGAATGATTCAAGTGAAAAAACTTCAGGAGATATAAATAAAGCTATTTATATTATCTTATCCACGCTTTATTCTGTTTCTTTTATTATTCCTAATTCTAGAATTAACTCTATAAATGCCATCTCAGTTGCATTATTTCCTTTAGTAATTCTTGGGCTTAGGAAATTACTGCAAAATGGCAAATCGTTTCTATATATTATTACTCTAGCGGTTGCTACTATTTGTAGCATTCAAATTGCAATTCCGATATTTATATTTATGTGTTTTTACATGCTGGTTCTAAGTTTTAGAGATTTTAAGCTGTTTATTAGAATGCTTATTCCAAAGCTGATTTCAGACCTGATCGCAATTGGACTTGCTATGCCTTTCGTTCTTAATAATATTTCTAGTTCCTTTTTCCATAAGGAGTATAGTCTGAATATCATGCAGTTCCTTTTCACAAATGATAGATATAAGATGTTTAGCTTTATTCTTGCATTCTTATTTATATATTTTGTTTCATTTTTACTTAACAGTAAGCATTGCGGGAAGAGAACAGATACAAAAAAGAAAAATAATAAGAAGTTTATCTTAATAGGAGTATCTGTTATAGCTGTAGCTGCTGTATTTTTGGCATCTATTTTCAGCAAGGATAGATATAATAAATTAGATATAAAAGTTCTATCTACTGATATTGTTCTGAAAAGTTCGGAATATGATTATTATGATAATGTAAAGTCTTATGGTACTCCTGTGACTGAAAGACTTATAGATATATATGCACCTACTGCTTATGTTGTTCCATCTAGTGTATTAAAGAGTAGACTTAGAACAGAGTATCCTTATGAGAAAATGAATTCTCTGGTTAAGGAGATGACTGGAATTGAGGATATATTTGTTTTCGCTGAGGATAATCTCAGTATCATTCCAGATCCAACAGATCCAACTAATGGAGACAAAATGATAGTGTATCTATCCTTCAATCAAGAGGGGGATTATTATACTAGTCTTGAGGGTGTATATGAGCTGGGAAAGTTATATCCAGAAGAGCGGTATGAGATAAAATGTGTCTGCCCGAATAACAAGCTGAAAAGGATACTTAACGGTCGAGAATCTGCTTACCTGGATATGGACAAATATGATGAATTTGATAATA
Source organism: Lachnospiraceae bacterium UBA3801 (assembly GCA_002368685.1). Taxonomy (GTDB): domain Bacteria; phylum Bacillota; class Clostridia; order Lachnospirales; family Lachnospiraceae; genus Eubacterium_Q. The sequence continues at coordinate 9,864 of DFEN01000151.1, read as the reverse complement.
AGCTTAACGATATCAAGGTTGACATAACTCGTGATTATTATTCTCTTAAAATTGAGTCTATTGGAGATGAGTTGAACACAAAGGATGACAGTATTCTTCTGATTCCTAATGATTTGTCTCGTTGCTTTGTTCCTAAAGGAGATGCTGAAAGAATTCAAAGCTTCAAGTTCTTTGAGGATGAAGTTTCTTATATCGAAAACTTTAAAGAAGGGGATGAATATAAGTACTCGCCAGTGGCATTTCTACACGGAACTGTTGTTTCCTTAATAGCGTTACTTATGTTTGTAGGTTTATTCGTTTTCAAATGTAGAAAGAAAGCTGAAAAGAAAGATAAGAATATAGATGATGATGAGAAGACCAATAAACTAAGTGATAGTATAGTGGACTGGCTGACTGAAAGAAGAGTGTATTATTTCTCTATAATTATCAATCTTTTGCTATATCTAATAGTGGTAATAGCATATAATATGGTTCCTTTTGGAGAAGATTCCTTTGTTAGATCAGATGGGTATCTTATATCATACCCTGGTCTTGTGAAGGAAATCTGGGATTTGAGAGATGGTACTATGCCTGTGCTTGATTTCACACTAGGAATGGGCAGTGGTGGCACTACCTTTCTCTCGAGTCTGGCAACTTTTGTATTTCCATATAGATTGATACTTTTATTATCAAATGTAAATAACAGTCTCGTTCTATATAATCTGGTATATTTGCTTGAGTTCCTTACAGTTGGTCCGGCGATTATTTTCTATTTGATACATAGACCAAATGCCAAGAATATGGAGAAGACTGCGCTGAAGCTTGTGCCTATATCGATGGCTTATAGCCTATCGTCATATATTCTAGTATATTACCATTTCTGTGAGTTTATGGTATATGCTACAGTGCTTCCAATTATGCTTCTAGTGATGGAGAGACTAGTGTACCTAAACAAGAAGATAGTTTACATAATTCTTTTGGCGCTTTGCATGTTTGTTAATCCATATTATGCATTTATCATGTGTGAATTACTTCTACTTTATTTCTTTACGCTGGATTTCGAAGATGGAAAGGACTTTCTTAGAAAGGGTGTGAGATTCGCGCTGTGTTCTATTGCTGCTGCAGGAGTGTCCTTATTCAAGCTTATTCCGTATTATCAGACCGTTATGAATACTGGTTACAATGAGGCGGATGGAAATGCATCTAATACACTGAAGATATTCACTCAGAGTTTACTGAAAAATATAAACGATATAGATATTAAATACCCAGTGATTCTAGTTACTAGTGACTGGACACAGGCTAATGCTTATGTGGGACTGCTTCCGTTTTTGATTATTCCGGTATATATGGCAATCAGCGGTATTCCGCTTAAGAAAAGAATCAAGAGAGTAGCGCTGATATTTATCATTTATTTTGCTTTTGGAAATCAGCTTCTGAATTTTGCGCTACACGGCTTCCATTTCCAGAATCTTGTGCCTAACAGATTCTCAATATTCTATATATTCCTAGTAGTTACACTATTCTATGATGTGATTATTAATTACAAAGAAATATATAAGACTAAGGCTGTTATAGCATTTGCTTCTATGGCAGGTATTACACTTTTTGTGCTAATTATTAATAATAATTTTGAGACAAACAAACTTATACTGTCAGCTCTCTTCATTATTGCTTACCTTGTAACGATTTTCTATGGTAACAGGGAAGGTAATAAGTATAAATGTACCCGCGCACTATTAATTATTCTAATGATAGAGCTTGTTGTATCTGGGGTTCATACTGTAGGAGCGAATGATGATACGTCTTTCATATCACCTAGTGGTGTGCTTGTAATGAGAGACTATTCAGAAAAGTATGATCTGAAGTCAGATCCACTTCTTAGAAGTGAGGTCCTCAATACAGATAATTTCAATACTGCGAAGATGGTTAATACTAATTCGGTTAGCGTATTTACATCCACGTTCCAACAGGAACAGGCTAAGGTTTCAAGAACTTATAATGTGGAAACACAGAATAATAATATCAACTATGTAGTGGGAAATCCGCTAGCGAACCTTTTCCTTAATGTTCATTATTTCCTGGCAGAGGGTAGTGGTGATGTTAGTAAAGTTCCTTATTACTATGAGCGTGTAGAGAAATCTGAAAATATATATTTATATAGAGATCCTTATGCGGCGTCAGCAGGTATTATTCTGCCGAAGGATGCTGGAGAAACATATGGAGGAAAACTATATGGTGAGAAGGGCGGAAAGATTACTGCTATAGATGCGCAAAATGAACTGTGTCAGGCTCTTGTAGGAAAGGATTTATATACTATAATTGATTTGGATTATAATACGGCGCCGCTGAATGAATATAGCTTCACACAGCTGGATGCTACTATAGCAGATGATATAAAGGGTGATATATATGTGGCGACAAATAGAGAAGTAAAGTATGCTGGATATTCAAAAGGTAAAGGAAGCTTTATATATGCTCAGATCGAAATTCCAGATGGGTTTAACAAGGAAGATATTAAAGTGGCGGTACTTAATGAGAATGCACTAGCTTTACTTTCGGAATATGTTAAGAATCATTCTTTATCAGACTACAGTTTAGAAGATGATACTTTGGTAGGTCATTATGATTCAAAGGAAGCAGGTGAACTTATGATTCCAGTTCCAGCCTACAAGGAATGGACAGTATATATTGATGGAGTAGAGACTAAATATAATGATAGTATGGGTGGAGTTACACTTGATATTCCAGCCGGTAAGCATGAAATAAAAATGTCATGGGAATAACCCATGACACTTTTTTACCCTCTCGGATAAGTCTTACTATTTTTAACTGCATACATCTTTTCATCAGCATCTTTGATGGCTTGAGTTAGATCAAAGGAGTCATCCAGTGTCGTCGTTATATAACCGCAGCTGGTTGAGACGTCGTATGCTTTACCTGAGTCTATATTGTATTCTTCAAGGTTTTTGTTTATCTTTTTTATGATCTGGTCGGGATCACATTCTCCAAATATTACTGAGAAGACTTCATCGCCACCGAATCTGGCTGAAAGGCTTGATTCGGGAACTGATGTCTGGAGTGCATTTGCAACTCTATAGATTGCATTGTCGCCGTCTGCATGACCAAATCTATCGTTTATATATTTTAGTCCATCGAGGTCGGACATGATGACTGTTATTGGTTTGCCGCGGTGCTCAGGCTTCTTGATAGTTCTCTTGAAGATATTCAGAAAACCGATTCTATTGAATAGTCCTGTTAGTGAATCGTGACGGTACATCTCATCCATTCTTTCGAGCAGAGTTCTCTGATACTGGATATTAACGTATCCACCGACTCCTATACTGATAGCATTTGTTACATTAACTATATTTGAATAGTTCGATATCAGATAATCGTTAAAGTGGTAGCAAATAAATCCAAATGGCCTATTCATGAAATCAAGAGAATTGAAGATGAGTGGGTAGCCACTTTCTAGAAGCTCGAACATTCGGTCACGTATGGCAGGTGTCAGAACGTCTTCCGTGTATCCAATTTGTGATTCAGGAATAGTAAATGTATCCTTCTTATATTTATCAGGATAATCCGCGTCATATATGATTACAAAATCCTTGACCTGATTACTATCTACCTCATCAGTGAAATAATTATTATCCTCATCGAAACACCTTCTATCTATCACGCATAGAACATGCTCAGTTTTGTAGCTTTCCATCTTTGAAGCCATTTCTCCTGGAGTCATACTTGTCTGCATAGAAGAAGTGATCTGTTGAAGAACACGATTATCATCATTATGTCTAGAGAAGCTCTCTCTGAACCAGTCCCTAAGTAGCTTTGGATGCGCAGTATATTCATGACATCCACAGGATTCGTTAGATATGAATTCAGGAACTATTTTATGGTGCTGCTCCTTGTGATTTTCCATTACCTGAAAGGCTTCCTCAGCGGTTGCTTCAGCAAGTAAAATGATATCGCAGGAAGCAGTAGTAATCTTAGGAGAAGTGAAGTATATTCCGTCGTATCCATCAAATCCAGTAACTATTACGTCGTCAGGAACCTTATATCCTGACTCAGATAGCATCTCTGAGACCGTGATTGCCATTACATCATTTGCGCAAATGATTGCATCAGGGAGTTCCTCTCTACTTAGTATCTCCTCGACAGCTTTACGACATGGGTCTGCCCAGAAATAACCGAAGCTTATCATGCTATCGTCATAAGGTATTCCATTTTCAGCGAGCACCTTCTTGAAGACTTCGATTCTCTTATTAGAGAAATCATTATCAGGCTGACCGGCCATCATATGCGGTTTTTTAACGTGATGATACTCAATGACGTGACGAACTACCTGCTCAAAACCTTGCTCGTAGTCGAAGTTGATAGTCGAAGTATTGTCATAATATCCATCGGCTATTACAACAGGAATATTCTTCTCATTTGATTTTGCGATGATTTTATTGGCAATCTTATGACTCTTGATTTTCTCGTCCATTATGATAATGCACTTAACAAAGTCATATGGAATAAGGTCAAAGACGTACTTTTCAGTAGCTTGACGATCCTCTTCCCAGTAAATGTCAGAATTGATTGAAAACACAAATAGATTGTAGCCTCTGGAGATAAGCAGTTCGTTTAGTCTTACAATAAAACCGTGTATCTGAGGCTCGTATATTCTCGAAGTGCATAGTACTACTATTTTCTTGTCTATTTCCATAAGTAACGCTCCTAGTATTAACCCATCCCCTTGATAAGTATAACATTTCAGGGGAGCCGTAGCAATAATTCATTTCTTCTTAGCACAGTTGAAAAGTCTTCTATGTTCATTGACAAATCGGCTGTTCTCTGTCAAAATTGTTTAGTGTTATTTTTATAGTTATTTCTTGGTGAAGAGGTAATGATATGGAAGAAAAAATTATAAGGTTTAAACAAGAATTAAGAGAAGAATTTATTGGCCATATGCTTCCCTTTTGGATGAATCTAAAAGATGAAGAAAGGGGTGGTTTTTACGGGCTGGTTGATTTTGATCTGACACTTGATAAAAAAGCGGATAAGGGCTGTATTCTTAACAGTAGAATCCTTTGGCTGTTTTCAAATCTTTATACTCGTATAAAGACAGGCGAGTGGGGAGAGGTTATGGTTGATCAATCTCTTAAGGACCGCTGGCTGGAAATGGCAAACCATGCATATAGATTTCTCTGTGATGCATTTCTAGATAAAGAAATGGGAGGAGTTTATTGGTCAGTTACCTATGACGGAAAGCCTGCTGATACAACTAAGCATACATATAATCAAGCCTTTGCTATCTACGCGCTTTCTTCTTACTACGAAGCAACTGGAAATAGAGATGCATTTATACTTGCTATGGATTTATATCACCTAGTAGAAGAGAAGTTCCGAGATGAGGATGGATATCTAGAGGCCTTTAAACGTAATTATGAACTCGAGTCGAATGAGAAGCTTTCTGAAAATGGAGTAATGGCTACTCGTACTATGAATACACTTCTTCATATAGTGGAAGCTTACACAGAGCTCTTCCGTGTTGATGAAAATCAGAATAGTGAAGTGCAAGGAAGCATCCTTGAGGCGGTTGATATAATCAAGGAGAAAATATATGATTCTGAAAAGGGTAGACTTGAAGTCTTCTTTGACAAGGATTATAACAGTTTAATAGATCTATATAGCTATGGACATGATATCGAAGCTGCTTGGCTTATAGATAGAACTGAAGATGTACTTTTGAAAGCAAATACAGCTAATGATATAGATGTGTCTATACTTACAGATACACTTACAAGGAATATATACGATATTACATTTAATCCGAACGGTATTCCGGCCGAGGCTGAAAATGGCAAGGTTTTGGAAACAAGAATATGGTGGGTTCAGTGTGAATCCATGATTGGATTTATGAATGGATATAATAAAGATTCCTCCCGTGAGGAATATCTTGAGGCTGTTCTATCTATATGGGAATATGTTAAAGAACATGTGGTAGATAGAAGGCCGGGCTCTGAGTGGTTCTCTGAAGTGAGAGCTGATAACACGCCTATAGAAACAAAACCTATGGCAGATGAGTGGAAATGTCCTTATCATAATGGTAGAATGTTTATCGAAATGATGGAAAGGTAGATATATTATGAGTACACCAGAAACAAATGTAAATGAAGAGAAGAAGCCTGAGAGAAAGAAGGTTCTCCTGAGCGGCATTCAGCCTACAGGAGTTTTCACTCTAGGCAATTATATAGGAGCAGTTAGAAACTGGAAGCAGCTTCAGGAGGATTATGAATGTGCTTACTTTATAGCGGATCTTCATAGTCTGACTATTCGTCAGGATCCTGCTGAACTGAGAAAACATTCCAAGGAAGCCTTTGCTTTGCTTCTTGCCTGCGGAATTGATCCAGATAAGAGCCTGGCATTTATTCAGAGTCATGTTCATACACATGCGGAGCTGGGATGGATTCTTTCTTGCTATACGCAGTTTGGTGAGCTTTCAAGAATGACACAGTTTAAGGATAAGTCAGCACAGCATTCTGACAATGTAAATGCAGGTCTTTTTGATTATCCTGCTCTTATGGCTGCAGATATTCTGCTCTATCAGCCGGACTATGTTCCAACAGGGGCTGATCAGAAGCAGCATATAGAGCTGACCAGAACTATAGTTAATAGATTTAACAATCTATACGGCGAAGTGTTCAGAGTTCCAGAACCATATATTCCAAAGAGTGGCGCGAAGATAATGTCCCTTCAGGAACCTACAAAGAAGATGTCGAAGTCGGATCCGAATCCAAATGCGACTATATCTATCCTTGATAATCCTGATGTTATTATGGCAAAGTTTAGGCGTGCCGTTACTGATAGTGAGACAGAGGTTGCATATAGAGAAGGTAAGGATGGTATCAACAACCTTATGACAATTTATTCTGTATTTACTGGTAAAACTATTCAGGAAATCGAACAGGAATTCGCTGGTAAGGGCTATGGTGATTTTAAGAAGGCTGTCGGAACAGTTGTAGTTGATGGACTTGCTCCAGTAAGAGACGAATTTAACAGACTCCTCAAGGATAAGAAGTATCTAGAAGAGTGCTACAAGAAGGGGGCTGAGACAGCTACTTATGTATCTAGCAAGACCCTTACTAAGGTTAAGAAGAAAATTGGACTTATAGTTTAATCTGGTAGGAAGTAATTATGTCAGATTTATTTTTTATAGTTTCTAGTGTGTTGCTGGGAGTTGGTCTTGCAATGGATGCATTTTCTGTATCTATGGCAAATGGCCTTAATGAACCAGAGATGAGAAGGCGTAAGAGGCTACTCATAGCGGGTGTCTTTGGAGGCTTTCAGGGCCTGATGCCACTTCTTGGATGGCTAGCGGTTCACACAATAGTTGAGATATTTAGTGCATTTTCAAGATTTGTTCCTTTGCTCGGTTTTATTCTACTTTTATTCGTGGGCGGAAAAATGCTCATGGAAGGTATACGGGCTTGGAATGATGATGAGGTTGAAAACGAGATGCTCAAAAAGAGAGTGCTCTTTGTTCAAGCAATAGCAACATCAATAGATGCATTATCTATAGGTTTTACTATAGCAGACTATTCATTAATAAGAGCGTTTATATGTGCACTAATTATTGCTGCTATAACATTTGGTTTATGTATCATAGGATTAAGAATAGGTAGATATTTTGGCGTTAAACTTGCTGGAAAGGCCTCGGTTATCGGAGGTCTCATACTAATAGGAATTGCAATTAAATTAGTTGTAGGATAGGGGAAATGAAGGTTACTAATTACAGTAATGATGCTAATGAGATTCGACTTATTAAATATCACAAGAAGGGGCTTCTGCGGCTTATTTTTAGTCGCTTGGGCCTCATTATTGTTTTGTTAGCTTTTCAGATAGCTATATTTGTGACGTTAATGCTATGGCTTGCTGCAGGTTTTAAGTACTATACAATTTTAATGGGCTTTTTCACCACAATAATGGTTTTCTATTTATATAACTGTGACATGGATTCTTCTGCCAAGCTGACCTGGATGATAATTATTGCTATATTCCCGATTCCGGGAGCTTTGTTTCTTGCTTTTACTCAGGTTGAAATAGGGCATAGAGCTTTGAAAAGAAGGATGCTTTTTATTATGTCTGCGACAAGACATAGTCTGAAACAGGATAAGGAAGTTATTCATGAACTGATAGAGGATGCGAATGGTCAGGAAGATTTGCACCGATATATCAATCGAACGGGATGCTTCCCTATTTATAAAAATTCTGAAGTTACATTTTTCCCTTGGGGACAGGATAAGTTTGAAGCATTGATGGAGGAAGTAGAGAAGGCAGAGAAATTTATCTTCCTTGAGTACTTCATTATAGAAGAGGGATATATGTGGGGACGTCTGCTGAAGATTCTAGCAGAGAAGGCAAAGCAGGGAGTAGATGTAAGAGTTTTGTATGACGGAATGTGCGAAATGCAGCTCCTTCCTCATAATTATACAAAGAGACTTGCAGAGTATGGAATAAAGGCGAGAACATTTTCGACTATCCATCCTTTTGTATCTACTTACTACAACTACCGTGATCACAGAAAGGTGCTTGTTGTAGATGGCAAGGTTGCTTTTAATGGAGGAGTAAATCTTGCGGATGAATATATCAACAAGGTTGAGAAGTTTGGTGTCTGGAAGGATACTGCAGTCATGGTGAAGGGGGATGCTGTAAAGGCATATACTCTTATGTTCCTTCAGATGTGGTCTGCAGATGATAGGGAACTACACATAGATGAATATTTAAATTTGCCGATAGATAATAGTCAGTTCAAGGATGCTAAGGGCTACGTTATGCCATATAGTGACATCCCTCTTGACGATGAGAAAGTCGGTGAAAATGTATATATGGACGTAATTAATCGTGCGGACAAATACGTTCATATAATGACACCATATCTCATCCTAGATGATGAGCTGAAGAATGCGATAAGATATGCAGCGGAGAGAGGTGTCGAGGTTGACATAATTCTGCCGGGCATTCCGGATAAGAAAATGGCATTTGCACTGGCTAAGACGCATTATGCATACCTGCTCAAGGCTGGAGTTAATATATATGAGTATACTCCTGGCTTCGTTCATGCGAAGGTCTTTACTAGTGATGACACTAAGGCGATAGTAGGAACAATTAATCTCGACTATAGAAGCCTATATCATCATTTTGAATGTGCCACCTATATGTACAAGGTGGATGCGGTAAGCGATATAGAAGAGGATTACCAGAATACACTTAAGGAGTGCCACAAGATTACGCTCGAGGACGTGAAACATGAGAAAATCTTCTATAAGTTGGCGGGGGGTGTCGTTAAACTGGTAGCTCCGCTGATGTAGCGGATAAAAACTACTATTTGCAGCATTAAGATATAGAGGAGATGATTTGCTTGCTTGCAAGCTAAATCATCTCCTCTATATCTTGAAGCTCCTGCGAAGCAGGAGTCTAAGCGGCATGAGGAAAATGTCTGCGCAGCAGATGCAACAGTTTAAAAATTAATGCTTGCTTTATATAAAACCCTGTGATAATATGGGAACGTTGCTGGTATGTGATCGAGGCGAGATTGTTTCGATTACTTGCATAAAAACCTCAAACACATTCGGAAAGGCGTGCTACGCACTTCTTGTCTGCTTCGCAGACACTTTCCTCATGATGTTTTCGGTTACCTGCTTCGCAGGCTCAAGAAGTATTTATAACTGCTTCTTAGACCGCGAGCGCTCACGAAGCATTTATAAATACTTCTTGATTATGCAAGTAGAAACACGTAGTGTCACATATACGTTACGTAGAAAAGGAGAAAGATTATGAGAGAGGGAATACATCCAGATTATTATCAGGCTAAGGTTGTATGCAACTGTGGAAATG
>DFEN01000023.1 GCA_002368685.1 Lachnospiraceae bacterium UBA3801 | reverse complement strand
ATAACACCATTTCCCTTTGTTGCTGTAAGGAATTCACCTCTGAAGCCAATAAGACCTCTTGAAGGAATTCTAAACTCAAGTCTTGTAACTCCTGTGCTTACTGGAGCCATTCCGTTCAGTTCACCCTTTCTCATACTAAGAAGGTTTATAACTGTACCAGAAAATTCTTCAGGAACATCTATAATAGCTATCTCATAAGGTTCCTGCTTCTTGCCAAGCTCATCATCTCTATAGATAACTTCCGCCTTACTTACAGCAAACTCGTAGCCTTCACGTCTCATATTTTCGATAAGAACAGATAAATGAAGCTCACCACGACCTGAAACCTTGAAGCAATCTGTAGAATCAGTATCCTCAACTCTAAGAGATACATCAGTATTAAGCTCTCTATATAGTCTGTCACGAATCTGTCTACTTGTAACAAACTTTCCTTCTTTACCAGCTAGAGGTGAATCATTTACCATGAAATTCATAGAAATAGTTGGCTCAGTAATCTTCTGGAAAGGAATGCTATCTGGCTGGTCAGGAGAACAGATAGTATCACCTATCTTAAGATCTGCTATACCAGAAACAGCAACTATAGAACCCACTGTAGCCTCAGTTACATCAACCTTTGATAAGCCATCATACTCATAAAGCTTTGTAATCTTTACCTTTTCTTTTCTATCTGGCTCATGATGATTTACGATAAGAGCTTCCTGATTAACCTTGATGGTACCATTATCTACTTTACCAACACCGATACGACCAGTAAACTCATTATAATCTATTGTACTTATAAGAATCTGTGTTCCTCTATCCGGATCCCCCTCTGGAGCAGGAATAGAATTAATGATAGTCTCAAAAAGAGGCTTCATATCTACGCCCTTTTCAGTGGCACTATAAGAAGCAACTCCTTCTCGTGCTGAAGCATATACAAATGGACAGTCAAGCTGTTCTTCATTTGCATCTAGATCAAGAAGAAGTTCAAGAACCTCCTCTTCTACAGCTTCTGGACGAGCATCAGGTCTATCTATCTTATTTACACAAACAATAACAGAAAGATTCAGAGCAAGTGCCTTCTGAAGAACAAATCTAGTCTGAGGCATTGGGCCCTCAAAAGCATCAACAACAAGAATTACACCATTAACCATCTTAAGTACACGCTCAACCTCTCCACCGAAATCGGCATGTCCTGGTGTATCTATGATATTTATCTTGATACCATTATATTCAACTGCTGTATTCTTAGAAAGAATAGTAATACCTCTCTCACGCTCTATGTCGTTAGAGTCCATTACTCTTTCAGCCACTTCCTGGTTCTCTCTGAAAACACCACTCTGCTTAAGTAGTCCATCGACAAGTGTTGTTTTTCCATGATCTACATGCGCTATAATAGCCACATTTCTAACGTCTTCTCTTACCATAATTATTCTCCATATATTATTTCATTAGATCTGGATAATTCATGTTTATCCTTATCTATCTGAGCTACAGCAAATACATCTTCTGCCGCAGGTTCATCCTTTATTTCAGATGGAATAATCATAAGAGTATTCTCATCCACAAAAAGCGTTTCCTTTCTATCGTCATTTATAAGTATGACAGAAAATGGGGTAAAATTCTGTCCTTTTACTGTAATGCATCCATTTATAGGATTAAAGGAAGCACTGTCAATTGTTATATCATGTAGACCTAGTCTTAAATCTACACGCTTATAAGGGTTAATAAAATTATAAATATATCTATCACCATAAAGCATATCATACTGTGCAAGCACACAAGAATCATCAAATAGTTGATTATCTAGTGGATCCTCAGTATTAAAATATTTGCTATGGATATTCTGCATTACTCCAGTTTCAAAACCGAGAGCTCGCATCAAATAGTCAGACATTTCATATGCATATATATCTCTATCTTCAAGATTCATCTCAATATTACTTACAATAACATATTCTGTCTGACTCTCTGTCCCGCTATTAAACTGTCCCTCTTCAAATGTAAGACTTGGGATATGATCTCCATAAAGAAGAAGCACATAATCTTCACCACGTTCGTCAAGCTTAGTCTTAAGATCCATGATCATCTTATCCATCTCGTAACATTGATTTACGAAATAACCAAACTGATTAGCAAGTTCCGGATCATCTTTATCCAAAGTAACATGAACATGCTCATCACATTTCAGCTCATTCTTAGGATATCTACCATGTCCCTGAACAGATATCGTAAAAACAAAGTCCTTATTATCATCATAGTCCATTGCATCTAATATCTCATCCGGCAGACAGTCATCCTTTGCCCATCCAGTTTGAGTTTTATTAAAATGCTTCATATATTCAAGAGATGTAAACGTCTGAAAACCTAGATTTGCGTAAGATTCATCTCTAGAATAAAACTTAGCCTTGTTATTATGAATAGCATGAGTGCTGTAACCCTGCTTCAGAAGAAGCTGCGCCATACTCTCACAAGGCTCGTGTGTAAGAACAGTCTTGTAAGGATACTCTCCTGCTCCAAAGGCCTTACTCTTCATACCAGTAAGTATTTCAAATTCTGAATTTGCAGTACCCGCACCAATCGCTGGAACTGTCAGGAATCCACTTGGATAATCTTCCTGGAACTTTTTAAAGTTCGGTATAGATTCTTTATCTGTATTAACGCCATTTACTCTTCCTATATCAATAAAGGATTCAAGCTGTATAACAATGATATTCGGAAGCTGTTTCTTGTTATTTTTATACTTATAGGTTCTTTTAGGCTTCTTGACATCCTCTAAAGCATCCATCATTCTATCAACATTTGCTTCAGTATAATCCTCAGGCTTAGAAATACCCTGATCAATAATACTATTTGAGAAGCAATAAACAAATCCATAACTCTTATATGCCGTTCCAAGATTCGTAAATTTATCAGAAATAAGCGATGTTTCAAGAGCAAGGAATGTCATAATGTAAACAAATACAAAGGATACGAGAACTACTACTGAGCCCTGTACATAATTAACCTTTCCTTTAATCTTCGGAGTCTTAAGGAATGCAAGGACTATAACAACAATAAATACAATAATTCCCACGACAATTGCAATTCTCTGAGGCAGATTAAAGTATATATTAAACATACTCAGCACATCAGAAAACATAATAAAGTCAATGGCTGAGAAAGGGGTAATTCTGTATCCAAGAAGTACAAAATTAATAATACCCACTGCAGACCAAAGCAGGAATATAAGTCCCATGGCAAAGCCCCTACGCTTAAACAACAGAGCTAAGGACATTGTAAAGAAAACTATCAGTATATTATATAAAAATACAAGTGGATTATGAAATATAAAAACAAAAGGGCTTAGCAGCGAACGTCTACCAAGCATTTCAAGAATAACCACCTGAAGTACTGAAATAATCAGACAAACAAGCAGCCATTTCCATAAAGGAAGTTCATAGGAAGCTCGAATGAGCTTACCGGTTTTAGCTTTAATTTTTAGAAGTTTTTCCTTCATTAAATCAGTCCTTTAAACACTAAAAGACCTGCATTACGCAGGTCAAATCTAGTTAAACTAAACACTAGGGCGTATTATAGCCTAAAATGTATATAAATTCAAGAGAAAACAGGCAAGTCCCATCTCAGTACAAAAAAAATAGGACGTCCTAATGGACATCCTATTTTTAAGCGCGAGACGGGACTCGAACCCGCGACCCCCTCCTTGGCAAGGAGGTGCTCCACCACTGAGCCACTCGCGCATTTAACGACTATCGTCACAACAAATGGTATGTTATCACAATAGAATCATTAAGTCAATATCTTTTTTATTTTATCCGAATCGTTAAATGCATTCATCGCGTCGAAACGCCCAAGCTTATACATTCTCTTCATTTTTTCAAGATTTTTTTCTGTACGACTAACATTTATAAGTCGACTAGGTCTTATAACTAAAGTATCTCCTTTAGCCTCTTCTCGTCTAACATACTCCAGTTCCTTATTATACATTATATGTCTATCTTCACAGGCTTTAATATATTCAGGATAATCCTTATACATAACCTTCATAAGAGGAACTGTTCTATCAGGCTTCTTGACATAGCCTTCAGGTCTAGTAAGAATCACTATATTCTTCTTAAAGCCTGCACTCTGCATGAATTTTAGAGGAATACTATCCGCTGTGCCGCCATCCAGATACAGTTTACCATCTACTTCAACATTTTCCGATACCAAAGGAAGCGAAGCAGATGCTCTAACCGCATCCATCTGTTTTCTTAGATCTAGAAGTCTAATATATTCCGCCTTACCAGTATCTAGTCTGGTAACCGTCGAATAAACCTCCATCGACTCTGCCCTTCTTGCAAATGTATCAAAATCAAATATACTAAGCTTGTACGGAATCTCATCATAGCAGAATTCTGTTTCGCATACATTTCCTGTCCTAAATAGAGAGGACCAACTCATAAATCTTTTATCTTCTCTATATTTTAGAAAATATCTGATATTTCTACCCAGCTGCTCTGAAACATATGAAACACCATGAATAATACCAGCAGATACTCCAACTAGACCATCCGCCTTGATTCCACGAAGAAGTAGTTCATCTAAAACACCAGAGGCATAGATACCTCTCATTCCGCCGCCTTCAACAACAAGTCCTAATTTATCAGCCATTGATACACCCTTTCTGATAGCATAAACTAGAATAAAATATTACGTCTATTTCTAAGAAGTGACGCTCCTGAAACAATATTAATTATGCCAAGTGTTATTCCAATAACTATAAGAAGTACACCAACTGTAATATTAGCTCCGCCTGCATTCTTAAGTACCTTATATACTTTTTCCATTTCAACCTCCTAAATATCCTTCTCTAAACTCAG
>DFEN01000134.1 GCA_002368685.1 Lachnospiraceae bacterium UBA3801 | reverse complement strand
ATCTAAATCCGGTTCAGCAGACTAAGAAGGGGTCGCCAGTAGAAAACTATCTTGATTTGATAAGTACGACTACTCTTTACCAGGAGCTAACGATAGAGCAGAAGCAGGCTGTAAGAGGCAAGAAGGATTATATTATGGCCAGGCTTTCAGATGAAGAGCTGGAAGAGTTTGATATACATGAGGGTCATAAGCATAATAAGATTACTAAGAGTAATCGTCAGGCAATCAAGGAAGTATTTGGCGAGGAGATATACGATGATATAGATGAGATGCATCGTGGACCAGCTGAAGAGAGAAGGATTAATATATATCACTCACTTGGAAATAAGTATCTGAAGAAGGGTGAGGAGGTTCTGGAGCTGGATTTTGCTGGTTCCGGTTTCCAGGAGGCCAGGCGTGAATACGCAGGTCAGCATGGTAAAGCCTTTGGAGATGGTACAGTTAGTGATAAGAAGAGTATAGAGGCACAGTTCGGGGAACTGGTAGATAAAAATGAGAATAAGAAATATGCACATATACGCAGGAAGAAAACTCCTGCCAAATCAGATGATGGCAAAGATATGGAGAAGTATAGATACAGCATAGCTGGACCTACTCCTGATATCCCACTATTCAAGGGCGCATTCAATGTAGGTGAATACAGTATTGAGAATACCAGAGTATATGGTCAGAATTTTGCTGTGCAGTTCATGAATCCTATTTTCAACAAGTGGATGGGTAAGCAGGAAGAACCACATGATATACATATTCACATTACAGGACACAGCCGCGGTGCTGTATCAGCCGGTGAGAGCGTCAAGCTTATCAGACAGAAGGCTGAAGAATATGAGAAGAGCCATATAGGAGCTGATGGCTTCGCTGACAGAGTCAAGTTCAAGATGATTCTGAGAGATCCTGTTCCGGGTCTCTTCACAAGCTGGTTCCATGGAACAAATGATCTGAGGAAGGTTCCAAACCTGGATACAACACTGTTTTGTTCTATGGCACAGGAGCATACCAATATGGCATTTCCACTTCAGAATGTTCGTGGAGCTAAGAGGATAATCATAGGAACAACTGAGCACGGTATGGAGCTTGGAAGTATTGATACTTCACAGATGCTACAGGAGGGCGATGGTAAGTCACATATGTCTGGCTTCTATGATTCAGAGACTGGAGAGTACTTCAGAGGAAGCGGACTGACTGAGATACCGGATGGTGTATATATTGCTGATGATAAGTATAATCTGATACGTGTTACCAGCTATAGTCAGCTTGGCAAAGTGATTGGTGCTGTATATGATGGCAAGTCACAGCAGGGACGTGTTAAGAATATTCACAAAATGGTCAGAAACTGGTTCCTGGATAATGAGCTTCAGATGAGCTTCGTAAATGAGGAAGAGTGGGAGAAGGCTGCTGAGAAGAATAAGCAGGTAGAGGATAAAATACTTGCATCTGATAATAAGCGTCTGAAAGATATTCAAAGACAATTAAAGTATGTTCGTGGTCTTAAGGATAATAACCAGGTCACTTATGCAACAATAGTTGCCGAGAATAAGAAGCTTATTGAAGAATGCAGAAAGTATATGAAGAAGACCAATATTCCTACCTCTGAGGGTGACAGCACCTACAGGATGAATCTGGTAAGTGATCTCATATCATATACTATGAGAGAGAATAATCAATATGCTAAGGAAATGGGTGCTCCAGAAAATGAACTGGATCAGAAGATTAAGGCTCATAAGGACAGGCTCGAGAGAAAAACAGGTGCTCTTGACAGGAAGTATGCTTCTGAACAGAGAAGACTAGAGAGAGATATGAGTATTCTCCAGTATATGACAGACACAGTTGCTCTATGTGATAAGACGATAGATGTACTCAAAAATACTGGTAAGGGCTACTGGAACAGTACAGAATACAAGAATTTCCTTGGCAAGCTGAAGGATGGACTTAACCTCGGACCTAAGACCAGTGTAAATGAATTCCTGACATATCTTAAGGATCTGGAGGAGGTATCAGCTGAGTATGAAAAGTGGCATGATCAGGGCTTCGGTCCACTTACAGATGACGGAAAGATCAGGAATAACTTCTCGAAGGAATTCAAGAAGTATGGTGACGAAATCAGGAAGTGTATTGAGTCCAAGTCGAAATATATAGGAGATAAGAATGCTCCTATTAATGAGATAATTAGAGAGAGAGAGCAGAGGATCACGTCTCTTAAAGATATGGGTGCTAAGAATCCTGCTCCGGAGCCAGAGAAGAAGGTAGTCAGGAAGAATTCTAATACAAGCAAAACAGAGGTAAATAAGAAGGGTAAAACTGAAACAAAGAAGAAGGGTAAAACCGAAATTAAGATAAAAAAGTGAGGAATTGATATGCCAAAGAGAGTTAAGAATCCAACAGATGTTAAATTCAAGATGAGTCCAGATGATCTGACATGGTATAACGAGCAGTGTAAATTAATACATGATAAGTACGGATATAATCTTGATAGACGTGATTCCGGTATGAATGCACTGAGACTCTACCTAATCGGAGAGAAGGGATTCTCTATCGAACAGGCCACCAGTCTTGATACCTATACAGGTGATGAGATTAAGGCTATGCTACAGGATATGTTCGATACATATAATAATCCTAAGAGAAGCGTACAGGAAAATCTTAAGAACATAGGACGTATTCATTCTCAGGCTCTTGAAAAGATTATGGATGTTGAGATCCCTGATGTAGATGTCACCAAGGAATCCGATCTGGATAATTACTACGAAACCTGGTATGGACTATCTCAGATTTTCATCGATTTCTCGCAGGATTTATCTGGAACCAAGGATGTTCCTGATGATATGTCATTTAAGGCGGCATATCTAGAGGGCGCCGGCGGACAGAAGAAATTTGAAACTATGGCCGCTAAATGGGCTGAATTCAGCCAGGGCCTATGCGGTACATATCTTAATGAGATGGATGAGAAAAATCCGACAGATAGTAAGAGAGCTGTAATGTTCCATCAGGCTAAGAATTTCCTTCAGAAATATAGGGGTAAGAAGCTATCCGATCTCCCTACTAATAATATCTTCAACTATGTTAATTATACAACTATCGTCTCGGGTTATTATACTACAGATAAGAATAGTAGTATAAATGTACCAGAACATGTACAGTATGTAAATGGTGAGTCCCCAACCTATCCACGTATGCAGGAGCTGGATACAGCTATAAATAACTATCATAGAGATATGCGTCGTGACAATGTGAATGCTGTGACAGATGGTCTTAAGGCTATCACCAAATTTGACATGAGATCACATACAGCTATTATTCCTGATTTTGATCTGGATACAGAGGATCTGTTATCTCTTCCTGATGAAGTTAAGAATGCTATGTACAAGGTCTACTACGAGACCTTCGGTTCGGTTTATAGAAAATATATATATGGCAATATGACTAATATAGGCTGTGATGAATTTGACTTCATAGTTAATTCCGAGAACCATTCAATTCGTGACATATCAGGTGATAAGTATTCGAAGTATTCTGAGGCTGACCAGGCAAATGCTATGATTCTGGAAACTATGAGAAGCTTCCTCAAGGATCCTAAGGGGCTTAACTGTACAGGTGTTGCACAAACTGAGTCTGGACAGCTGGTAACAGTTCCTGGATATACCGTAACAAATGCTATTAGTAATATTCCTATATATGATGGACTAAATGCTGAGAAAGCTCAGGAGTATCTGGATAACCCAACAGATTACCGTGAGATTAAAAGAGCAACGGAGCCAGCGAAACAGTATATTAGTAGTATGCTATCCGGAAATGAAGGTCTGCTAAAATCACGTGGAATGGATAAATATGACTGTATATATATCGGAGACAGAACTCTGAATGAATTATATGAGGAGAAATATGCTGACAGGTATCCAATAGTAGATGGGATAACGAAGGATGCAGTTTTTGCCAATATATTACTATGTGAGTCATTTAATGTTGATCAGCCTATTTTCGCTACTATATTATCAGAGAATGAACTGGGCTTTATGAGTAGGCATGTGGTTCCACTCACATTTAGCGGCAGGAATCTATTACCAGGACAGAATAGACAAAATAATATTGAAGAGGTTAAAGCACAGGCAGAACAGATTCTCTCAGATAGAAATAGTTTTATGATTAGAGAAGATGCAGCTGAGGTGCTTATTAATCGTGCTGCAGATAGTATTAATAATAATGGTATGGAACCAGAGTACATACCTAGAAATATCAGAATCAACAGGCTTATTCAGAGAGCATCTCTACTTCCACCAGCATCACGAATGATGTTATATGATACCCTGGATAAAATGGATCAGCTTAAGGATGGAGATAAGCTTGATAATGCTGATTATCAATACAGAGTATTGTTACGTGCATCTAAGCTGGCCGAAAATGAAGAGCTTAAGAAACGCTTACTTGATGAGGCGAATCAGATAGCAAATAGTGAGCCTATGGCTTCCTACGAGTCATATCTCAAGTGTATGGAGGTTGCATATGGCACGAATTCTCATTATAGGAATGCTGAGCTGATACCAACAGAGCTACATGAATTCTATGAGAAGAATACCGGCAATGTTCTGACTGACTATGTAATCGGAAGTGATATAAGTGGTAAGAATAATTATCGCCCAAGAGAGGTTAAGCTTGGCGTAACAGGGCCTAGAGCAGCTCGGGAAATAAGTAGCTTCGTAGATTTACTGTATTCGAAGATGCACTATAACTACGAGGCTCATGGTAATTGCTATAAGTATATCCTGGTAGGTGGACGAACTCTTGATGACAGACTCAGGGAGCTGTTTGGCGGAAATTACAGTGTATATGAGGCTGGGGAATATGCAGGAGAGATTATCAAGGCAGCTCTGGAAGAGGGTGTGCCTGTTGATGCATTTGTTGTAGATAATAGATTAGCAAAAGACAATAATAGAAATCTGTCAAGTGTACCAATTCATATAGTTGAGCATGGTAGGAGCTATGAGGATTTGGATCCAGAGCTACTAGCTGAGCAGAAGGCGGCTTATGAGAGAGTTTTCCAGAATGCAACAGTAGATGGACAGCGCAGAGTTGCAATAGAAGATGAGCAGGAGATTAGAGCTAAGGAGGAAATGCTACTCAGGAATTCCTTCAACGATTTAGGCAGAATACAGAGTAATCCTACGTTCCAGCCATCTAATCCTTTATTCTCAGCCATGAAGGCTAAGTTCTATGGAAATAATAAATTCACGGTTGGCGAGATTAAGGATGATAATAATAAATATACTGATGCTGAGAAGGAGGCGCTTAAGACTAGTATTGTCCCTGAAAGAGGTGTCCCAGTAGTATATATATGTGTAAAACTGGCAGAGGAATCGCTAAAGCTTAAGGCACAGGGACAGCCTGGCTATACTCTAGAGCAGATTTTCAGCGTAAATGAGCTGTCAGACCTGAAGCAGAAATATGCAGATGAATTCCTAAGAGTATGTGCAGAAAATGATGTAGATACATATCTTAGAACCATGGTTAATGGTGGCAAGGCTATGAAGCAGCTTCACGCTCAGGAGAATCCTGTGTCAGAATCCTCTAAGAGTCTTGATGCTATGCGCAGTGCTCATCTGGGCTACAACTATGGTGTATGTCAATGTCTTCTGGATGTAAAACAGGAGCTTGAGAAAAATCCTGCAAATGACGCTTATATGGCGAAAATCGGTCTGATTGATAAGCCAGAGGATTCTGATAAGCTGCAGATGGAGCTATTCGACTATGCATCTGTTTTCAGATGTATAGCAGAGGCTGATACAAAAAAGTATAAGATAGAAATAGGCAATACTGACGTAGCTAGAGATATATCAGAGTTTGAGGCAGAGGCGTCACTGCTGATGCACTTCAAGGAGTGCGCTATTAAGGGTGAGGATCCTTATAAGGATGCTGCAAATTATATAAATAATCATTCAAGTCTAAATGATTCTGAATATATTGAGCAGATTCCTGTAATAAATAATCAGCTTAGACTTAGCAAGAATGATTCTATTCAGAAAATAATAGATGATGAATTCTTCGATGCTTATTATATTGACTTCGATAAGATATCTAGAATTCAGAATAATAATGAAGCAGGTAATCTGGCTGACTGTGTTCAGATCGTTACACCTGCTGTGAAGAAACAGCTCGAGAGAGATAGAGAAATAGAGTGGGAAATGTCAGGATTAACTAATAGACTGGCTAAGAATAATTTGAGGATCACTGCACTCTTCGAAAATGGCAGAGAGCCATCTGATAAGGAAGTACAGGATATATATGATGCAACATTTACGCCATTATTTGAAACAGAGGCAGTTCGAAGCTTCCTGGAGGCGAATCCTGAACTGGATGAGTATGACCTGATTAAGGTTGGCAACTTCTCTCTTAGAGAATGGGCCCAGAGAACAGAGAGCCCTCTTAATCTGCAGGCGCTGGCTCTTCAGTGCGTTGCTGATATAAGTGTACCACTTAAGGTTATTCCTATTCAGTATGATGCAGCAAATAGTAGCTATAAGCAGTCAGAAGCGGCTTATCTCGTTCAGAATACAGCTGAGAGAAATCGCTTATTTATGCAGTGTCCTGAGCTATCAACAGTTCAGAAATATAAGGAGTACTATACTCTTCAGAATCCACGTCAGGATGTGAGTGGTATTTCTGAAGAGGTATGGGAGAATATGAGAGAGAACGCCATTGGAGAGTTGCACTCCAGGGGTCTTATTGCTGATGACAAGATTATCTCTACAGATGATATTCTGGCAGCTGGAGATCCGGTTATCAAGACACGCACAATGGAGAAATCTCTTGAAACATTCTTCGGACCTAAACAGAAGTTCGTTAAGCAGTGGGCTGAGTCAGGCACGAAAGTATATACCAAGGATCAATTTCTGGAATTTACTGAGGATATGGATCCTAAGAGCTTCACAGATAATGAATTTGCGACGATTGCATTCTTCACATCCCTGGACTCTGAGGTGTTAGAGCCAGAAATAGTACCTGGAGTCAGACCAGAGAATCTGGATATGACTGGCCGTTTACTTATGAGCTCAAATAACTGGACTACTGATATATCTACTAATGGGTTGCTTCAGCCGCGTTTCAACAATGGACATGTATATAAGCATTCTGTCAAGCCAGCCAGACGATGCGCTGCAGATGCAATTGATGATTATGAGAATGGCAGTGCTGAGAGATTAGTAACTACTGTAGCTAATGGTGTTAAATTCAGTATTGGACAGATATGCTGTAAGGAGAATTTCGATCCAGAGAAGGATGCTCATTTATTATCACATATGCTAACTAAGGCTGTAGCTGTAATGAATAAGACTCCTGAATTGAAACAGCAATTTGAAGCTAAGTTTACTCCGGAGGAGTTAAAGCTTATTCAGGTTATTATTAAGATGAATACTCTTACAGATAATTATTGCATAGCCCAGGATAAGCTTAAGAACCAAGAGAACTTAAGTGCTGAGGATAGAACTAAGTATATCACTGATATTAAGAAATATAAGCATTTTAACAATCTATGGTCTGAAAACTATAATAATTTATTTAGTAGTCATGAAACAGAGCAGCAGATGGAACAGCTGGCACTTAAGAAGGCACAGCTGGCAAATAATCCAGAGCTAAATACAGCTGCAGATGCTGATTATCACAAATATCTTGTGAATAACTTTAAACCAACTCAGGAATTTATGGATACTGTCTTAAATGATGAGATGGTGAATGAGATAGGTAATAGCGTATTTGTAGACACCGCTAGTTTAAATAACAAGCTATCGGAGCTGATTGACAGGAATAAAGCAGCTAATGATGCAATAAATCATGAGAAGGTTTATCCAGATCCAAATACTAATACTGTATATACATTTACTGTGGAACCTGAGGTGGCATTTAAGAATCAGCAGGATGCTTATTCGAGCTACTATATTATTGACTCAGTTAAGGAATTGATTGCAAATAGCCTCACCAAGGAAGAAATTCTAAGTATATGCCAGAAGTATAACCAGCAGGCAGAGCAGAATGGATGGGCTCAGGCCGATGCAAGACCAGAACTCGACAGCATTAATATAATTACTGGTATTTACATAAATGGAAATAATCCTGTTGGTGCTAAGGTATTCTTCAATATGGTATTTGAAGCACTTCAGCAAAGTCCTGAGAAGCTGGCACAGTTTAAGAGTGAGGTTGACGCCATAAAGCTTCCTACTGAGAAAAGCTTCGAAGAGTTAGTTGATTATCCTGAGAACAGGACCATTGACGACAAAATCAGACAGATTCAAAATGATAGGAATATGAATCAGGCTGATAAGACTGCTAACATAAATATGTTAAATGATCTAAGAAAGCATCTGGCAGTTCGAAAGGAAAGCACCTATAAATTCATCTCTAAATATGAAAATAGAGACCACGCAGGAACTGTACTCAGAGATACAGCTATTCAGACCATGGAGCAGTATAAGGATGGCAGATATGTTGGAATGATGGAGCCAGTTATGGAACCAAGTGGCAGAACTGAAAGATATAACGTTGTAAAACCGGAATTCGCGGCAGAGGTTCTGGAACTGGAAAATGGTGACTTAGAATTGTCTCAGCAGCATATTGATAATATGGTCAGAATCATTAATAAGATGACTGAGTATGGTATGATTACAGGTCAGGGACGTGTAGAGCAGGGACATAAGTATTATGCCAATACTAGGGTAACCGAGGCTAAACTGCAGCTGAAGGAGGCAGTCAGATCAGGTGATCTGGCTAGGATTCGTCAGGCGAAAGAGGCTTATGAAACAGAAGCTGCACATATGAGAGAGATTCATCAGATGATACAGGAAGCATTTCCGGATAAGAAATATGCGCCTGGTAATATGGATTCTATTCGAGAAGCTGCTGTACCAGCAGAATTTACGATTGATTATGTAACAGATAGTCGTAAGAATGGTTTGTACCAGATAGGTGAAGCGGCTATGCGTGCAGGCATCCCTATAGCTGAATATCTGAAGCATCCAGCTAAGCATATTGCCCAGCATTACAGAAATCGAGTTGCAACAGAAGGCTTCGAAGCAGTTTCAAATACTTCTGGTTCGTTCCTGGATAATTATAAGAAGCTTAAGGATTTGGGAGATAGAGAGAAGCATGGATTAGTATTCATAAATAGTGACGGTGGTGTACCTAGCTATGTTATCAATAGACAGATTGATGGCATGGTAGCGTATGAATCAGATAATAATAAGGCTAGGAATTTCCTGCGTATGGGCGAGAATATGGTCAAGATATATGAGGCCGAAATATATAGAGAGGGCGAGTTCATGAAGGGCTTCGCTAATCTGACCCAGAAGAATTCTCAGGATGTTACGGCTGAGGAACGTCAGCAGTTTAGGCAAAATATGAAAATGGTATTTCTGTCAGGAGATAAGATCAAGAAGACTGATATACCATTTGTCCAGGCTGATGAATATGGACTTAAGTTTACAGCAGAACCAAATAATCTAAGCTATGAACTGTCCAAGCAGAATTTATATAATCAGATTATTCAGAATTACAGAAAATCTATTCCTGATGCCCCAAATGCTAATAACGAGGCTAAGCAGATAGTTGAAGAAACTATGTTCGATTATCTGATGGCTCATCCTGAGGATATGAATAAGGCAGAGTTCAAGGCTCTGGAGAAGGAGGCTCTATCAGCTGGTACTAAGCTTAGAATAACAAGAGATGCAACCGAGAGAGGAAATACTCCTGCTGATAAGTATAAGAAGTGGAAGAAGGACTTCGCTGTAGAGTATGACAGAATGGCTGCTTATAACAAGGATAAGGATACTAAGCTGAATAAGAGACTGAGCGAATTGCAGAAGGGTATAGTTAAGGCTGGTATGAGTACCAAGCAGGGAGCTGCTCTCAAGAAGAGAAAGTATCTCGAGGAGTATAATGAGCTTATCAATAACAGAATAGCAGAGCTGAAGGAGGAATTCTCATGTAAGGAGCTGACAGAGCATTACACCAGAGAGAGAGTATCTCAGCTCAGAACTCTGAAGGCGAACTATACTAATCCTATTCCTAAGCTTCCAACGCTTGTATCTGCTGATCCACAGGCGAGAGTACAGGATATTCAGCTAATTGGTAACAGGGCTCTGGATAATGTGTGGGAAGGACCACTTAAGAACCTGGATACATATATCACCTGGAGATTATCGAAGCCTGATATGGAGGGCATGAGAAGAAGTGATATGTCTGATGAAGAATGGAAGATGGCTTATAAGAATGCAATCCTGGGACAGAATTTAGAGAAGCCTGTTCTAGATGTGTTCGAGGATATACATCCTGTTCAGGCGCAGGCTAGAGATGAGAAGAGAATAGAGCTTCAGGCTAAGTCAGCTGACGAAATCATGCTGGATGCTATCAAGGAAGAGAATAAGTTGTCTGACAGAGGAACTGATCCGGATAATCTATATAATTATGCAATCAATAGACTGCCTAACGAGATTACCAAGGATAATAGAATTGGTGGTTTGGATGATCCTGAATTTGGTGCACATAACAAGATATGTATAATGCAGATAATAGCTATTCCAATAGCTTGTCAGATTGCTAAGAGCCATCAGGGACAGCTACCTGTTAAGGGCGGTATTCAGGGTATCGTCAAGAAGCTCAAGACCAATGAAGCCTTCCTAAAAATCTGTAGCAATTATGTTAAGGAAATTCAGGAAGAATATAATGGCATGAACAATATTGGCGAAGATATAAATATCACTGAATTTGCTTCATATAATAAGCTGATTCAGGATATTGGAAGTCGGAAAATGTTAACTGATATAGCTGCTGAACAGAAGAAGGTTAATGAGGCTAATAAGAACAAGGATATTAATAAGGATAAGAATATTCAACAGGGTGGTCCTAAGAATGAAGAAAAGAAGGGACCTAAGAAGCAGTATTAATAATATGCAGGTATTAACAGATAAGGGGTAGAGAATTATGCCAAATTACAGACCAAATATAGTAATTACAGTACAAGACATAGAGGAGCTGTCCTACAGAATTAACGAAAGCTATAAGGTAAAGGGTAAAGACGTTATTGACGTAGAGAAGCTTCTACCAAAATTACAGAAGAAGAGTCCTCAGGAGCTGTATAGCATATTTATGGACTACGTAAATAATTATCCATATGCCTGGGAGTATATTGACTTCCACAGAGATTATGATCTCTCTAATGACGTAGAGGGAGCCAGGTTCGAACAGACAGCTAAGGATGTACTTCCACTTGAAATGCGTAATACAGGTGATGCTACCAGGATTGAGAACTATTTGGTAGAGAAGCAGACAACTCTTTCTGTTCAGGCTAAGGCTATACTCCTAAAACGTCTTGAAGCAATTGATAAGTCACAAGAGATATATAATAAAGCCAATCAGCGAGCTGATGGCAGGGATCCATTTTCTAAGAGACCTAAGGTTGATTGTAACAAGGATGGTACCAAGTTTAAGATTAAGATAGATATGCCAAAATATCAGACCAGTGGTAATGGCTGCTGGTCAACTGGTACCCAGATGCTTTTGCAGAGCCGTGGTATCACAAATGTTACGCAGGAGGATATTCGTGCCTTCAGACCTAACTATTCTCAGGGTACTCTTAATGGCTGGAAATTCAAAGAGAAGCATAATATTGATCTGGCATACAATACTGATGGTATGCAGAATGTTATGGATATGGGGGATAATGCTCTTGCATTTGCACCTGACGCTATGCTGAAAACTCTTGATATTGTTAAAATAACAGATGCAGAGACTGCCCTTGGCAAGAAATTTACTCCGGCTGAGAAGGAGGCATATAGAAGAAGTGCTATTGCTCTGGTTAAGAAAACTATCTACAAAGCAATTGTAGAAGAGGCATCACCAGTTACAGTTTCTGATGGTGCGCATTATATTACTATCGTTGGAATGGATGGTGATGAATTATTATATCAGACATCAACTAATGCTCCTGCAAATAGAGAGGAGAGAATGCCTATTGGCTCATTTGTTTCAAAGATTCTGAATGGCAAGAATAAGCTGCAATTTGTATGGATGGCAGATATTGAGCTGGCTCAGGATATGACACATTTCTATAATGTTCCAAGTAATTATGTATCTCTTAATGAGGATGGTACACTTAATAAGCCACCTGTAGATGTTCAGGAGGATAATGATTCCATGAAATCTCAGCAGGAGTATAATGGATTCCGTGTACGTCTCTATTCCGGCAAGGAGGATGCCGGATCTGATAGATTATATAGAGATATAATGTCAGATGGCGTTATTAAGATAGAGCAGGCATATTTCCCTAAGAGAGTAAATGCAGCCAATCTTAGAAGAAGGGCTCAGGAGAGGAAGCCTAAGGACGAACAGATTCTTAAGGAGAGATCGATAGCTCTTCTAGGCTATGATCCAACTAATAGACCTGCTCCTAAGCAGAAGAAACAGAGTAAGGAAGAGACTATTACAACTAATCTGAAATTGCAGCTGGATGAAGGCGATAATAAACCGAAATATCGCGATGATACTCTTGAATTCAGTGGAAGTACTCGTGAGAAGAGACTGCAGGATAATTTCATTCGCCTGAAGGATAGAGCTATAACTAATGCAAATGAGACTATTAATAGACGTAAAGAACAGATAATTGAGCGTAATGCTATGGTTCAGGCATCTATGGGTAAGGGTTCCAATTTCTATGCGCCAGATGTGGATAGATTCGGTAAGGAGCTTATATGGAATAAGGAGGGAGCAGTCACACTATTCAGACTGCAGATGGCATATGAGGCTATCATTCCTATACTCAATACTCTTGGTAAGACCAAAGCTGTTGGTGAAATTACTGCCAGATACAATGAACTAATGCATAGGCTGAATTCGCCGGAGAACGCTATCACTCCAGAGGAGGGTGCTGCACTTAATGGCTTCGATGGCGAGGGAGTAATGCTTCCTAATGGTCAGAAAATGACACATTACTTCAAGAAAGCGGAAGATATATATGAAGCTACTATGCTTCTGGATACTATAAGTAATACAGTATCTCTTAAGCTGGATCTGAATCAGACTAAGAGAGGTACTAAGGGCTATAGTCCTTCACCGATATCAAGAGGTGTAGAGCTGGTACAGGAAATGGCAGATTATTCTAGGGGTAATTTCCTGAAGGCTTGTATGAAGAATCCGGCCCTGTGTAATTATTTAAATCAGGTAAGCAAGCTGCCATCAGATAATTATGGAGTACTTACAACTAAATATGCCAATGCAACTAATAATATGCAGCTGTATATGCAGCTAAATGTATCTGCAGTTGAACTCCTAAGAGCGCAGTATAATATTCAGGATATGGATAATAATCTTATCTATTCATCTGCATATGAGATAAAGAATGTATCTGATACTCTTATCAAATTTGATAGAAAGATTGAGTCCTGCTTAAATGCTACTCAGAAAAATAAGAATCCTCTACCACTAGTGAATGAACTGGTAGTAGACCGTGGATATATCGCAGGTGAGAAAATGGCGCTTCAGTATGGTTGGACACTGGCTGAGTGCGGAATTGGTGGCTTCATAGGAGC
>DFEN01000096.1 GCA_002368685.1 Lachnospiraceae bacterium UBA3801 | reverse complement strand
TCATTGTTCCAATATAGCAGTAGCTATAATCGAAGCTGATTCTGATATATATGATCCGCATGAATATCTTAAAAAGGTGAGAGTAGAAGAAAAATCAATTTTTAATAGTTTTATGGAAGAGTATGAGCAGAAATACAATATAAAAAAGCTTCAATAATACAAAGTTGATTATATTTGTATGATTTATTACGTTCAGTGACATAGGGCAAGTTTTAGTACTTGCCCTTTTAGTTTATAGGGGAATATGGTAAAATGAATCGTGAGACTTTAAGTTTTTGGTTATTCTAGGAGAAGTGTTTAATGAATGGGGGATTTGGTGTCCGGGCGCCTGCACTTGGCTGAAGTGTTGGTTGGGCACGTTTGTTATACTTGAAATTATGTTTCTTTCGATCGCAGGACCAATCGGTACTGCAACAGGTCTTGATTTAGACGACCTAGTTATGCTGATTCTAGCAATTAATTCCCCTTCATATAATAGAGTGGATTCCTAAGGGGGGTAGATTAGGATGAGAAAAAGTAGGAATATATTTCGAATAGTGGCATTTGTTATGATGCTAATACTTCTGATTAGTTCGACAGCTCCGCTTACAACTCATGCAGAAGAAAAGAAAGATGAAAAGGTGGTTCGTGTGGGCTGGTTTGACTCATCCTTCTATTATTATGATGATTTCGGAAGAAGATGTGGTATTGCCTATGAGTATGATCAGAAGATATCTGCTTATACTGGTTGGACCTATGAGTACGTAGAGGACAGTTGGTCAAACCTTCTTAAAATGCTTGAGAACGGTGAGATAGATATACTTAGTGATGTTTCGTATACTGAGGAACGTGAAGAGAAAATGTTATTCCCTGATCTTCCAATGGGAACAGAATCCTATTATATCTATATCGATGCAGATAATAGAGAGATAACCTCTAATGATTTAAGCTCCTTTGATGGTAAGAAAATAGGTGTAAGTAGCGGAAGTATTCAGGAAGATTATCTTGAGGATTGGGCTAAGAAGAATAACGTATCTATTGATATAGAACCTATTGCCCTGGGTGAAGAAGAGTCTATGAATCTTCTTGAAACAGGCGAGCTGGATGGATATGCTACTATATATACATCTGATAGCAAATATCCAGTTGCACCGGCTGCAAGAATAGGTGGTTCAGATTATTATTATGCAGTAAGTAAGAAAAGCCCGGATATTCTTTCTGAGCTTAATGTTTCACTGGCTGAGATTAAGGATGAGGATCCATTCTTTAATGAAAAAATCTCCGGAGGTAGTTTATATGATTCTAAAACAAATGCACTCCTTACTCCTATGCAGGAGGATTGGATAAAGGATCATGGTTCTATACGTGTAGGATATAGAGATAATTATTTACCGTTCTGTTCACAGGATAAGAAAACAGGCGAGTTGACGGGAGCGCTGAAGGATTATCTAGAGAATGCTAAGAATAATCTAAATAATGATAATATAAAGTTTGAGACAAAGCCTTTTGATTCTACGGAAGAGGCTCTTGAGGCACTAAAGGCTGGTGAGATTGATTGTGTATTCCCGGTTTATCTCAACACCTATGATGCTGATCAGATGGGCGTTAGACTTACAAGCGCTGCTATGAAAGTTGAAATGTATGCAATTGTGCGCAAATCGGAAGATAGAGCCATATTTGAAGAAAACGATATAAAGATAGCTATTAATAGAGGGATGGTAAACATTGAGACCTTCGTTATGGAACATTATCCTTATGCTGAGATCGTTGAATATAATGATAGAAATGCTTGCTATAAGGCCGTATCAGATGGAATGGCAGATTGCGCATTTGTAAGTAATTATCGAATTCTAACTTCTGAGGAAAATTTTGATAATTTAAAGCTGACTACTGTACCAACAGGTGAAGCTTTGCCGTTTTCCTTTGCAGTAAATAAAGATGATTCGAATATGTATTTTCTTATGAATAAAACAGCGATAATGACAGAAAGTGTTGAAATGGATGTGGCACTTGGTTCTTATATGCTGAATGAACAGAAGGTATCCTTTAGAAGCTTCCTTAAGGATAACTGGTTAATAGTAATAGCTATACTTGTAGCGATATTCTCAATAATCATTTTCCTGCTTGTTCAGAAACTGAGAGCAGACCGATTAGCTAATAAACAGCGTGGACTTCTGGAAGAGGCTGAAGAGGTTGCTAAGCTGAAGCAAACCATTACATCTCTTATTGATAATATGCCGGGATCAAACTTTACCAAGGATGCTGAAACTGGAGAGTATTTGGCTTGCAATCAGACTTTTGCAGAATATGCTCATAAGAAGTCGCCGGATGAAATAATTGGACGTACGGCATTTGATCTCTTTGATGAGGAGAAAGCGAAGCGCTTTGTAGAGGATGATAAGTTAGCTCTATCTATGGATGAACCATATATCTTCTATGAGACAATTACAGGTCCGGATGGTGAGCAGAAGCAGATGCGTTCTACTAAACTGAAATATGTTGATACAAATGGACGAGAGTGCGTGTTGGGAATCACTGTAGATGTTACAGAAACTGTACGCATAAGTAGAGGAAGCGTTAACGATAAAAAGGATTATGAGAAAGCAAGAAATACTGGAATAGTCTTTATGCATATAGCTCGTACATTGGCACAGGGATATAAAAACCTCTACTATATTGATTTCAATACAGAGGAATTTATAGAATATACAATAGATGAAGAGGGCTATCTTGTTGAAGCAGATCGAGGATGGCATTTCTTTGAAGTCTGCCAGGATAATATCGCAAATGTTATTTACTACGAAGACAGAGAAATGTTAAGTAAGGCTCTGGACAGACACTGTCTTGAAGAGGAATTGAATCAAAAAAATAATCTGGTGTTTACATATCGAGAAATCATTGATGGAGAACCGATATATGTAAGTATGAGAGTTTCCCGAATGCAGGATGATAATAGATATATGATCATAGGAATAACCAATGTGAATGAGCAGATGAAGGAGCATAATGCTGCTGCCCAGATAAAAGAGGAACAGATAGCGTATGACAGAATCAGTGCACTGGCCGGCGATTTCTTCTGTATCTACGTTGTTGTTCCTGAGACAGGACAGTACAGAGAGTTTAATGCATCCGATGACTTTGATTTATTCGAAAAACATGGAAATGGACAGGATTTCTTTGCTGATTCAAATGAATGGGCTGTACTAAAAATATATCAGGAGGATCAGAATCGTTTCCTCTCTGCAATGACTAAAGAAAATGTTATGGCAGAGGTAGAGCAAAGTGGTATCTTCACTCTGAGTTGTAGAATGATGATTGAGGGAGAACCGCGGTATGTTCAATTCAAAGCGTCACTGCATGAGGAAGAGGAAGGTCCACGTCTGATTATTGGTGTAAATGATATAGATGCTCAGGTTAGACAGGAAGAGGAATATGGAAAGAGACTTGCTCAAGCGCGTATAGAAGCCAATATTGATGCGCTGACAGGTGTAAAGAATAGAAATGCATATCGTGTATATGAAGAAAGAATAAATGCGCAGATCGAGATGAACCGTGCTCCTGACTTCGCCATTACTATCCTTGATCTTAATGATCTGAAGAAGGTCAATGATACTCAGGGACATAAGGCTGGAGATCAGTATCTTCGAGATGCCTGCAAGATTATTTGTACAACATTTAAGAGAAGCCCGGTATTCCGTGTAGGTGGAGACGAATTTGCTGTTCTCTCACAAGGCGATGATTATGAGCGTATTGATGAGCTCGTTGCACAGATGAATGATCATAATGACCAGGCGGTTGAAAATGGTGGAATTGTTATAGCACTAGGTATGTCTAGATATAGTCAGGACTCAAAGGTTTCGCTTGTGTATGAACGTGCTGATCAGACTATGTATGAGAATAAGAGTGAACTTAAGGCAAGGAAGAAGTAAGAGGTTAAGAGTATATGTATTATTCCATGATAGGACTGATAGCGATATTTGTACTAATTATCGTTAATCAGGATATTCTGTTTAATCCTAAAGAGGTGTATCACAAACCTGTATGGATAGTGTACAGGAGGTTTTTGTTTGCGGTCCTAATCTATCACGTGACAGATGTCCTATGGGGGATTCTTGAGAGTAAGAAGCTAGATCAACTTCTTTTTGCTGATACAACTGTTTATTTTATTGCTATGTCGGTGGGAATCTTTTTATGGGCACAGTTTACTGTTAAATATCTGGACGAGGAAAACCCTTTTGGACATTTTATAGTTTTTACTAGCCGTTTAATAGCTATTTCAATTGCTGTACTTGTTATTGCGAATATTTTTTATCCAATACTTTTTGAGGTGGATGCAAATTGTGTTTATAAGGCACTTCCTGTAAGATATGGAGTTATTTCCGCTCAGATTCTTATGTTTGTTCTTATTTCTCTTTATGCTGTATCTGCTATGTTCAGACTGCAGAAAGAAGAGGCTAAGTCTACAAAGTATCAAATACTTGCCTTTTTTGGAATGATTATGGCTATACTTCTTTTCCTTCAGCTTATATTCCCACTTCTTCCTGTTTATTCTATAGGATATATGCTGGGAACCTGTATGCTTCATACATTTGTGGCGGCAGATGAGAAGGAAGAACATCGACGGGAACTTGAGGAAACAGAAAAAATAACAGAGCTTAAGGATACAATTGTATCTCTTCTAAACAATATGCCAGGAATGGCATTTACAAAGGATGCTAAGACAGGAGTTTATCTGGCTTGTAATAATCAGTTTGTTGGATATGCTCATAAAATGAATTCGGATGAAGTTATAGGGCTTACGGATTTTCAAATCTTTGATTCTGAGACAGCGGCACATTTTGTGGAAACTGATAAGCTGGCACTGACTCTCTCTAAACCATATGTTTATTATGAGGATGTTCCAGATGCGGCAGGAAATCAGAGACAGCTTCAGACAACTAAGTTAAAGTATAAGGACACATCTGGGAAACTATGCGTATTGGGAATGTGCCAGGATATTACAGATATGGTAAGTATCCAGCATGAGCATGCTATGACACAGGAGGCTTATGAACAGGCAGTTAGTACGGGGCTAATGTATTCCAATATTGCTCAGACTTTGGCTCGCGATTATGTAGATTTGTATTATATAAATAAAGATACGGAAGAGTATATAGAGTATCAGAACGGTGAGGGAGATGCTCCGCTTGCCGAAATTCGACGTGGATGGCATTTCTTCAGTGATTGTAAGAAGGAGCTGGCAGAGAAGGTTTATCCGGAGGATAGAGAGAACTTCCTTCAGGCAATGAATCGTAAAACTCTGATGAGGGCACTTGAGAGGAAAAACACATTTGTTATGACGTATCGCCAGATTGGAGAACATGGTCCGGTCTATGTAAATATGAAGATCTCAACCATGGATGATAAGAGCTACCTCATCATGGGTATTACAGATGTGGATGCGGAGATGCGTGAAACAATGGCCAGGAACGAGGCTCTATCGAGAGCACTTCAGTCGGCTGAGCAGGCAAATATGGCCAAGACAACATTTCTCTCTGGTATGAGTCATGAAATTAGAACACCACTGAACTCTATCATCGGTCTAGAGAGGCTTGCATCGAATAAGAAAAATCTGGATGAGGAAACACGTGGATATATGGAGAAAATAAGCTCCAGTGCTAGTCATCTATTATCTCTGATTAA
This sequence comes from Lachnospiraceae bacterium UBA3801, assembly GCA_002368685.1. Lineage (GTDB taxonomy): Bacteria > Bacillota > Clostridia > Lachnospirales > Lachnospiraceae > Eubacterium_Q. Next base: position 7,758 of record DFEN01000096.1, on the reverse strand, counting down.
TGATATTCTCGATATGAGTCGTATCGAATCAGGAAAGATTGTTCTAAATAAGGAAGAATTCTCTTTTAAATCAATGCTTGAGCAGATAAGCACAATGATTGGTGCGCAGTGCAGTGAAAAAGGACTTAACTATGAATGTAATATAGTTGGCAAGCTGGACAATTCTTATATCGGTGATGAGACGAAGCTTAAGGAAGTCCTTCTCAACATTTTGTCGAACTCTATTAAGTTCACGGACGCTCCTGGTAAAGTAAAGCTTAAGGTTGAAAAGGTGGCGGAATTCGAGAACTATTCCACTATACGATTTAGTATTAAGGATGATGGTATAGGGATGGATAAGGATTTTATTCCTGTGCTTTTTGATGAGTATTCTCAGGAGAATTCAAAACGTAAGACAAAGTATGGTAGTACAGGCCTGGGAATGGCTATTACGAAGAAAATAGTGGAATTGATGGGGGGTTCTATCAGTGTTGATTCTGAAAAGGGTGTAGGAACTGAGTTTGTAGTTACTGTAGTACTTCAGAATACCGAGCAACAGGATGATAGTTTTGATAGGAAGCTTGATCTTAATATACTTAATATTCTTGTGGTAGATGATGATCCTATAGAGGGAGACCATGCAAAGCTTATCTTAGAAGAGGTTGGAATTCGAGCAGAATCCTGTACTAGTGGACAGGAGGCTCTTCGTAAGATAGAGGTTCAGCATGCAAAACATAAACCATACAATCTTATCTTAATGGATTGGAATATGCCGGGAATGAGTGGTCTCGAAACGTCTGCGGAAATAATGAAGCTATATAAAAATGAAAGTACAGTTGTTGCGCTGACTGCCTATAATTGGGATGATATTAGTGAAGAGGCCCAGAGTGTTGGTGTTGAAAATCACATTACCAAGCCACTCTTTACTGCTAATATTATAGAAAGCTTTGAAAAAATAGCGCGTAGAAGCAAGATGCCAATATTCAAGGAAAAGAAAAAGGCTAAGCTGGCAGGTAGACGAATTCTTCTAGCGGAGGATGTAGATGTAAATGCTGAGCTTTTAGAGGATTCTCTTGAGGTGGAGAATATAAAGGTTGATCATGCTGAGAATGGAAAGGTTGCTCTGGAAATGTTCGAAAAGAGTACTTCCGGAATCTATGCAGCTATACTTATGGATGTTCGTATGCCTGTTATGGATGGACTAGAAGCGACGGCTGCTATACGTGCGCTTGATAGAGAGGATGCTAAGAAGATTCCGATAATTGCGCTTACTGCTAATGCCTTTGATGAGGACGTTCAGCTATCTACTCAGGCTGGAATGAATGCTCATCTCAGTAAACCAATTGAAGCAGACAATCTGATCAGAGTGCTGGGAGAGCTTATCTACGAAGCGGAACACTAAAAAATATAGAAGGACCTAACAAGTAATGGTAGTATCAAATTCAATTAAATACGATAAGAAAGCGCAAAAACGCTGGCTGATACGAATGATAGTGTCTGGTGTGATTATACTGATATATATTCTCTTTTTGACAGTTTATGCATATTTGTTCGCCGGTGGTAAAGGCGATACACTGAGAGATAATGGTCTGCTAATGCTGTTATTTGCTTTAGCTTCTTCATTAGGTACGCTGACTATGCCATTTTTCGTTATTAGCGTGGTTTTTTTTGTAGGTTCTACTATTTATCTTAAACGCCTTAAGAAGAATCATTTCGAGGTGCCTGTGGACAAGAAGGTATATGATTATGACCTTGCGAAGGTTCCAAGGACCGAAAAGGTAGAAAATGTTTATTCACGCGACAGTATAGTAGGTGGACTGCTTTTTCTGGCTGCATATATAATCTTCGTGGCTGCGGATATATATTATGTGATTAAGTGGACCAGTCTAGGTGAAAATGGTTCTATAGTGCTGTTCGTTATGATGATGATGGCTCATCTATTCTTCGCTATTTTCGCTGTGATTATGTTCAGACAGAAGAATACGTCGAAATATATAGATGTGACAGACGTCGGCGAATACGAAGATTCCAGAAAGAAGAGATATTCACTAAATGGTATAATAATTATTCTTGTCATAACATCTGTTATATCTTCCTTCGGTATATCGTTGGTTTTCTCGATGACGAAATATGTTTACAAATCGAGAAATGGCCATTATGATAAAACGATAGATGATTTTAAAGAAAAAGCTACGATGAAGGTTTCCTCTGAAGATCTTATAGACGGAAGATGGAATGATAGAATTACAAATACTGATAAGGGTGAAAATCTCTCGCCGGAGCTCAGCTTTGATAAGGTTGAGGGTGCGGATTATTACTACGTATACATGGTTGATGAAACGGCAAATAATTGGGTGCATTGGGTGGCAACGGACGTGAAAGTAGAAGAGCTAAGTACAGGAGCTAATAAAAAGGAATATAGGGATAGTCCTGAGTTCAAATATATCGGTCCATATCCACCAGAGGGCGACGGCGATCATGTATATACTATTTATGTATATGCTATGAAAGCAAAGCCGGGGCGTGATAGAGAAATGGAATTCGATGAACCGTCACTATCAGGGGACTATATGTATTACGATTATCTGTCTATATCTAAGATGGGGGATCCTAATGAATATGGAAATGTAATTGCCTATGGCTACATTTCTGGAACCTACAGTAAATAAAAAATGTGCCACGGAGCTTTGATTCCGTGGCATTTTCTTATTTGGTTAGTTCCCAGAATACAATGGAGCTGGCAGCTGCGACGTTAAGAGAGTCAACGTTATGCTGCATTGGTATCTTAACGGTGTAGTCTGTTTCTTCTAGAACTTTATCTGATAGACCGAAGCCTTCGTTACCTAGGATTATGGCAAGTTTTTCTTCGGATTTGAGTCGAGGGTCATCTATACTTATTGAATTATCTGTAAGTGCCATTGCGGCAGTTTTGAAGGAAAGCTTATGCAGTTCCTTGATATAATCGGAACTACTATTGTTCTTTTTATCTAGCTTTGTCCATGGAATCTGAAATACGGTTCCAACGCTAACTCGCGAAGCGCGTCTGTAGAGTGGGTCGGCAGAAGAAGCGGTAAGGATAACAGCTTCGATTCCAAGAGCGGCAGCAGATCTAAACATTGCTCCTACATTTGTTGGATTTTCTACATCATCAAATACAGCGATTCTTTTATAATTCTTCGTGATTTCTTCTATGGATTCGAGAGGCTTTCTCTTCATCAGAGCAAGAACTCCGCGAGTGATATTAACTCCCGTAAGATCCGCAATGGTCTCATAGTCTCCGACGAATACAGGAATTGGTTTATCTATTATACCGAACTGTTCGCAGTATTTATCTGCTACAGTATCTAACATTACAAAAGAAACCGGTTCGTATCCCGCGGCAAGAGCTCTTTCTATAACCATTGGACTTTCAACCACAAAAAGTCCCAGCTCTGGTTCATAATAATGTAGGAGCTGAGCTTCATTTGTGTTAAAATAAGTACTGAGTTCTGAGGGGATGTTCCCCTTGGTTATATATTCATAATTCATAGCATTTAGAAATATAGCATAGAATAAAAGGAGGTTCAATATGCCATTTATTGATTCAAAAATTACTGTAAAGGTTAGTGACGAGACAAAGGAAGTTCTTAAGGCAAAGATTGGAAAGGCTGTATCTATCATAGGAAAACCTGAGAGCTTTTTGATGGTTGGTTTTGAGGATGAATACACTCTGTACTTTGCTGGTAATAAGCTGGAGAAGGGTGTATATGTATCTGTGGATGTCTTTGGTTCTGTTAATGGTTCTCAGGCGGATCAGATGACTGCAGAGATTTGCAAGATTTATGAAGAGGAGCTTGGTATACCTGGTAACAATATCTATGTGGAATATCGTGGTACTTCGGACTGGGGCTGGAACGGCAGGAATTTCTAGTTAAAAAATGAAGCAAAGAACGGTTAATCAATATTTAAAAGAAAAATATGGTCAGAAGATATACAAGATAGCTATTGATGGCGGTTTTACCTGTCCTAATAGAGACGGATGGTTAGATACCAGGGGCTGTATATTCTGCTCGGCAGGAGGCTCGGGGGATTTTGCTGAGGATAGAAGCCTATCTGTTACAGAACAGATAGAACGTGGCAAACGAAGAGTAGAGTCTAAAATGCCTGCTGACCAAACAGAAAGCAATAAATATATAGCTTATTTTCAGGCTTTTACGAATACATATGCTCCTGTAGAGCATTTGAAGTCTCTATATATGGAGGCGGTCAGGCATCCGGATATTGTAGCAATATCTATTGGGACCAGGCCGGACTGTCTTCCGGAAGATGTACTTAATTTACTGGGAGAGATAAACAAAATAAAACCTGTTTGGGTCGAGCTTGGTCTTCAGACTATTCATGAGAAGACGGCAGATTATATAAGACGTGGTTATCCTTTATCAGTATATGATAAGGCTGTAGAGGAATTAAAGAGAAGAGATATAGAGATAATAACTCATGTGATCCTTGGGCTGCCCGGGGAATCCAGAGAGGATATGTTGGAATCTGTAAGATACGTAGGAGATAGCGGAGTACAGGGAATCAAGCTTCAGCTGCTTCATGTATTAAAAGGGACAGATCTGGAAAAAGATTACATGGCTGGACTGTTTAAATGCCTGACAATGGAGGAATATATTGATCTGATTGCAGATTCTCTTGATATACTTCCAGAGGATATTATAATACACCGAATGACGGGGGATGGTCCCAAGAGAATACTGGTAGCACCGGAGTGGAGTGCAGACAAAAAAAGAGTTCTTAATGAATTAAATAAATTGACAAGGGATTAGAACTGTAGTATTTTTGTATTACATTAAATAATACAAAGGTGCTGCAGTTTTTTTAATGGAATTAGCTGCAAGTAAACAGTTAAGAGGAAGCATAAATGATAATTAAGATAGATGAATATTCAGATGTGCCTATCTATATGCAGATACGAAATCAGATAGTAATTGGTATCTCAAATGGCGAACTATCTCCCGGTGAGCAGCTGCCTACGGTACGTGCTCTAGCGCTGGAAATGGGTATCAATACTATGACAGTCAGTAAGGTGTATCAGCTACTTAAGTCAGAAGGATATATACTAACTGACAGAAAAAATGGCGCTCGAGTCAGAGAGAGTATAAGTAAGTCTGGCGTACTAAGTGACGAGAACAAAACTGAGCTTAAGCGTATAGTATCCGAGGCAAGACTTTCAGGGGTTCCTAAGAAGGATATCCTGAAGTTGATTGAGGAATATTATTAAAACTTCTAATACTATTCTGTTTGTATTTGAAAGGCGTAAATATGAATATTATATTTAATATTATAATGCTGGTGATCATGGTTCCGACCGTTTTATTCCTTTTTCTCTATGAGTATCCAGCGAAATGGAGAGATAAGAAATATATATATGGAGTACTTAACCGTACTGAGTTTAAGGAAGAGAAGACAGCAGAAAGAGTAGATGAGATAGCATCAACCTGCAGAAAAAATGCGAAATGGCTGCTCTTCATTTCTCTTATTCTTATGGTGCTTTTTTGTTTTATTCCAGACTTTACAATCAGGATTATTGTATGGACTACTTTTGTTTTTCTTGATTTAGTGCTGATGTTTGTTCCTTTTTCGAAGGGCAATAGTGAGATGAAAAGTCTTAAGCGTGAACTGGGAATTGCTTCAAAAAAAGGTGTAGTATATACGGATTTGAAAGGAGCGGGATCCATTCATGCACTTAAAAAATCAAGCATATTAGTTCCAAATATTATAGCTACAATATTCTTTCTAGTGGCTCTTCTTAATGATATAGGAGTAGTTAAGCTCGTTGGATTACTTCCCGGACAGTTTCCATACCAAGCTCGAATAATGACTGGTATGACAGGGGCGCTTCTTTTTATCAGTATTATGCTCATTCCCATAGCATTAATGATGGATGGAATCAGAAATGAAGTTATCTCTGAAGATAGTGACGTCAATGCTAATTACAATAGAGCCAAAAAGAAAAATATGGCGAACTTCATGGTATTGTTCGCCTGGATTAATACAGTAGTTATAATTATTATGATGATAATGATGTGTATATGGGATAATCAGTTGATTTATCTAGCTTTATATGCAGTATATATGTTCGCAATTATGATAGGTGTATTCTTCTACGGTAAGAGACAGAAAGAGATAGAGAAGAGATACAAGAAGGAGACCTCTGTTGAGGTAGATGATGATGATAACTGGATACTTGGACAGATATACTATAATCCCGATGATAAGAGACTGAATATTACTAAAAGGGTAGGTGTCGGATCTACAGTAAATATGGCACATCCGGTTGGCAAAATAATAGGCATAGTTTCGGTGATACTGGTAATCTTCACATTTATAATGTTGATATATGTTGGTGTGCTTAGTAAGACACCGATGGAAGTAAGGCTCTCTGATGGAAATGTTATCTGTCATCAGATGAAGGATGATTATATTATCCCTATAAGTAGTATAGATGAAATTAGTATGGAATCAGACTCTGGCAAGCTTAAGCTTCGTAAAGAGGCTGGATATGACATGCCTCCGATGAATAAAGGAAAGTTCAATATAAATGATGAGGGGGGCTGTATAACATTTCTTGATTTAGATACAAAAAACTATATTATTATCAGTGCTGAAGGAAAGAAATACTATATAAATGCACCGAGTGACGAGGAAACTGAGAAAATCTATAATGAGGTAGTAAATCAAATATCTGATTAGTGCCTTAAAGGCTGTGTACTAAGTATGCGGCCTTTTTTTTATTTAAATATACGTTGTTTCCGATTTTTCTTGACAATACGAAAAATAAGGTGTATTGTCTGTATTACAAAAGATAATACAAACAATACAAAGAATATAAATGATCTGGAGTATCGAGGAGAAAGCTATGTTAGAAATAAAGAACTTAGACAAAATATATAAAGGAACAGATAAAGGAATAAAGGATATATCCCTCACGGTTGAAGCGGGAGATATCTACGCCTTTATCGGTCATAACGGCGCGGGAAAGACAACACTTCTCAAAACTATTACAGGAATACATGAGTTTGACAAGGGTGAAGTCATAATCGATGGAATAAATATCAAGGAGAGTCCCATGGAGGTTAAGCGCAGGATAGCTTACATCCCTGATAATCCTGATATATACGAATTTATGACTGGTATCCAGTATCTTCAGTTTGTGGCAGATATCTATAATGTATCTGCCGCAGAGCGGGAACAGAAGATACTCGGATATGCAGATAAATTTGAGATTACTAGTTCTCTCGGTGATCTGATATCGTCATATTCTCATGGTATGAAGCAGAAGCTGGTTTTAATATCCGCTCTTCTTCATAGTCCGAAGCTTCTCATAATGGATGAACCTTTTGTGGGACTTGATCCTAAGGCGGCATTTATCCTGAAGGAGATAATGAAAGAAATGACAGAGCAGGGAAGTGCAATCTTCTTCTCAACTCATGTACTTGAAGTTGCTGAGAAGCTCTGTAACAAGGTTGCAATCATAAAGAGTGGAAAGCTTCTGGCTAGTGGTATGATGAGTGACGTTGTTAAGGATGGAGAGTCGCTGGAAGAACTCTTTATGGAGAGTGTTTAGATTTGGAGGCTGAATAATGAATATTCGTACTCTTATAAAAATGGAATTAATTAATTTTCTTGGAATAAATGAATTGCGTCATGTGAAGGATCCTACTGTGAAGAAGCAGAAAGGATTTCTCTTTGGAGTACTAATTGTTCTGTATGTATTTCTTGCTGGATATATAGTAA
>DFEN01000062.1 GCA_002368685.1 Lachnospiraceae bacterium UBA3801 | reverse complement strand
ATCATGTCTCAGCCAGATGGTAAAGAAAGAATCAGAAATCTCTATATGGATGAGATAAGGAAGACCGATAACTATAAGAGGCTTGTTGAATCTCCTACAAAAGAAGATTTTCTTAGGAATCTGGTTCTTTCAGATGCAGTAACCAGTAAGGGAATCACATCGATTACCTCAGTTAAGCTTCCAAATGAATCAAAGGCAGTAAATGACAAGTATAAAGAAGCCTTTACCGCTGAGATAAAGAAGAAACAAAGAGATACATTAAAAGAAGCATATAGCGCTCAGGGTGTATTCGAAGAAGATGGCCAGAATTTCAGATATGATAATCTGTCAACTGAGGATCTAAAGGCACATTCTGCCCAAATAGATGAATTATATCGTATGGTTGATGGTAATAATTTCTGGGGCGGCTCTAAGAATAATAACTATAAGAATATGCTCACAAAGCTTAAGGAACTTAAGAATCTTGCGGAAAAGAATGCGAAATCAGGTATGACGCTAAGTGAGAAAGAAGCGAAGGAATATCTGAATCTTGCTGAAGAAGTAGATAAGCTCGCTGAGAAATATCTTGATAATAAAACCGATATAAATAGTCCTTATGCAAAGGCCAGAGTAGATGGAGTAAAAGAATTAAGACGATCCCTGCTGCCAGTTATTGCATCTGTTGAACCTGCAATAAAGAACATGAAAGAGGAAAAGATAGAGGAACTCTTCGGTGAAAGAACCTCTATGAAGGATTCCATCAGCCTTAAAGGAGTTCCTGATAATGAGAATCCTTTCTATGGTAAAAAATATGCTTATCCTTTGACCCGTGGAATCCCTGCTCGTCTTAGACAATACTCTCTTAGCAGAGGGGCGGGAGTATCTGTTGCAGTCATGGCGCTTGCTGCTTCAGGAAAGTACTCCTTTGAGGATATTATGGATCCTGAGAAACTTCACGCTGAAAAGGCTGAGGCTTTTGATAAGGTTGCTACTGCAATGAGGAATCAGACCCCTGAGGATCAGAAGTATCTTGCAGAGACTATGTATAACGGAACAAAGGCTGCTTACAACATGCTGGATGAGCAGATCAAGAAGATAGATTTTAATAAGCCAAATATCTTTAGAGATAAGCAGTTCAATATGGTAACAAGAATGCTTCATCATTGCGGAGATGCAGAACAGGAAATGAAGCATTGTAAAGAAGAGATTCTTCCACTGTATCAGAAGGATGATCCAACAATAAAGAAGTTTGAAGATATCCTCCCGGTATGGTCACCGCTTCAGATGGTAAGTAAAACCATGGAAGAGCAGAAAGAGATTGCGGTTCGCCTGGTTACAGAGAAGACTGGTCTGGACAAGCATGCTGCACAACTTATGACCAAGACCATAGAGTTAAATACTACGCTTAAAGCTATGGCTGAGAAGCAGAAGACTATGAAGGATACGCATTTTAAGGATTGGTTTAGTCCTGTGGAAAGAAATGAGTTCGCTTCTCTTGGTACTGGAGATGGCTACCTGGCAATCCAGCCTAAGCTTTCATATCTTAAGAAGGATACAAAGCTTGCAGAAAATCTTGCAGAAGAGCTTATCGAAGGAGGCTCATTTAAAGATACTACATTAACGACTGATATGAACACTCTGAAACAGTCAGTGAACAATATGCCTGATGAGAAGAAGATGAAGGCTGTAGCTGAAAATGGTAAGTTCTTAAAGAAGATAAACGAAGCGGCTGAGCGTCTGTCAAAAAAGAAGTATAAAGAGTTTGATGATTATAAGAAGGACTGTGCAATTGTACTCTTCGGCCAGATGTATAGAGCGGCTGGTTATAAGCTTCCAGCAGATGTTAAAACAGGAAAGGATGTTCCGCTTGAGAAATATGTTAAGATGCAGATGAATAATCCTATATTCGAAGATTTGTTAAAATCTGAGAAGAGTCCTGGAAAGTATAAGGCTGGCAATGACATTATAAGAATGGCTAAGGATACCAACAAGCTTAAGAAGATCATTAAGGAAAGCAATGACAAATATGCTGAGATTCAGTATCAAAAGAATCTAAAAAACGCAAAAAAAACAAATATAGTCAAGAACGAGACTATAAAGAAATAAAGGGTTTGTAGGACATATATAATTATAAAAAATAAGTCAATGAACAGTGGTTCATTGACTTATTTACGTTATAGCATCTTTAATTACCTGATAGAATCAAGGAATCTATTAAAGGCCGCTTTTCCTTCGTCATTTCTTTTGTAGACACCGGCATCTTCGAGAACACCGGAAAAGACAAAACCTATCTCATCCTGTATTATTTTATGTAAATCAGACTCGACCTTGTCTCCATACTTAGGAAGAAAATCCGTTGCCCACTTGGCATGACTTTGGAGTGCTTCATCGGCATATAAATCCCTGCCTTCTCTAATGGATTCCTCTAGAAGAGCCATTTCCTTCTTAAGTCTAGCGGGTAGAACCGCAAGTCCCATTACTTCTATCAGTCCGATATTTTCTTTCTTGATATGATGATATTCAGCGTGTGGATGATAAACCCCCAGTGGATGCTCCTCCGTAGTGATATTGTTTCTCAGAACAAGGTCCAGCTCGTATACGTCGTGCTCTGCATCCAGCTGATTATTAGCATCTCTGGCCTTCCTCATTCTCGCGATAGGAGTGATAGTATTATGAGGCACTCCATCAGTCTCAGCGAAGATAAATGCCCCCTCATCGGTATAACCTCTCCAACTGGTAAGTATCTTATCCGCCAGCTCTACGATTCTATCAATATCCTTACCCTGAAGACGAATCGTCGACATAGGCCATTTGATTATTCCACTGTAAATATCCTCAAAACCGGAAACTGTGAAGCTTTTCTCGAAAGGCGCTCTGACCATTGGGAATTCATATCCGCCGCCCTGGAAGTGGTCGTGGGACAGAATAGAACCACCAACAATCGGCAGGTCAGCATTTGAACCCGCTGTATAATGCGGAAACAACTCCACAAAGCTCAGCAGCTTCTTCATAGTCGAGCGATTGATCGCCATTGGAATATGTTTCTCATTGAATATGATGCAGTGCTCGTTGTAATAAACATAAGGGCTGTACTGCAGATAGTACTGGTCACCATCCAGTGTAATGGGGATTATTCTGTGATTCTGCCTGGCAGGATGAGAGAAATGTCCCGCATAGCCTTCATTCTCTCTGCATAGAAGACAAGCTGGATAACCTGACTTCTTTGCTTTACCGGCTGCAGCGATATCACGCGGATCCTTCTCAGGTTTGGATAGATTGATAGTTATATCGATATCTCCAAATTCAGTAGAGGTGGTCCATTTCTCGTCCTTTGCGATACGGTCTGTACGGATATAGTTTGTTGCTTTACTGAAGTTGTAATAGAAGTCAGTTGCTTTCTTAGCCCCATCTTTACCACTTTCATAAAGCTCCTTAAACTTATTTCTTACCACCGATGGCGGAGGTGTAAGAAGTCCCATTATTGCTGTATCATAGAGGTCCCTGTAAGTGATAGTATCCTTTTCAAGGAGCCCATTTTGGATGGCATATTCAGTCATATCCTCAAGAATTGAATGTAGCTCTCGGGGATCTGAGTCATCCATTTCATCAGTTGGTAGTAAATATTCCTCCACCTTAAAAAACTCTATTAATTTATTTATTGTATAGACCTTGTCATCTTCAGAGACAAGGCCGCTTGTGATTCCATAACTTACTAATTCATTTATGAGCTGGTTTATATTCGACATATGTTTATCCTCTCGTATTTTAAAATATAGTAATCCCATATCCTTCTAAGCTATTAATCAACTGCAAATATCATACAACCTGAATTCCGCCATACTTCCTTATCTTCAGCACATTGCAGGCACCGTCTCCGAATACTTTATCAAGAGCGGCCTTATATTCGGCAACCTTATCGTTCTTGACAAAGGCCTGTATAGTTCCGGCAAAACCACCTCCGTGAACTCTGGCAACGCCTCCGTCTGTGCCAAGAACCTTCTCGCTTACACAAAGAGCAATTGATACATTCTGATGCTGTACATCGTGACTTGTATAAACATTCTGAAGGAACTTAAAGGACGAGTCCCCAGAAGCCTTAACATTTGCAAGGAAAGAAGAGAAGTCTTTAGACCTTAATGCGGCTACTTCCTTTTCCACACGTTTATTTTCCTCGTAGAAATGCAGTGCTCTCAGAACGCCTCTGTCCCCCAGCTTTTCCCGAAGCTCAGGGATATGTGCCACAACCTCATCCTCGGAAACCTCTATCAGTACATCCTTACCAAAGAATGCTGCAACAGCTTTCATTTCAGCAGGTACAGCAGCGTAGTCAGGAGTAAGATCAGCGTGACTTCCCTTTGTATCTGTTATGCATAGAGAATAACCGACCTCATCCAGGTCCACCACAATTGGCTCTATTATAGGGTTCTTAGGGTCTTTAAAATCTATATGACACAGGCTTCCAACGGAGCATGCCATCTGATCCATCAGACCGCAAGGCTTACCAAAGTATGCGCTCTCAGCATACTGGCCGATAATTGCAATCTCAACAGCATCCACCTTCATATCGTTATAAAGCCCTGAAATAACATTTCCGATAATAGTCTCAAAGGCAGCAGAGGAAGAGAGCCCTGAGCCTCCCAGAACATCGCTGGTGATGTAAGCATTAAAGCCGCCAATCGTGTAGCCTCTATCCTTGAAGCTTGCAAGAACGCCCTTGATCAGGGCAAGAGTAGTTCCTTCCTCGTCGTCTCTCTTAGCTATATCACCAAGTGAAATAGTAATCATATCATAGCCTTCGGATTTGACATTTACAGTGTTGGAACTATTTTTAGAAACGATAGCTATCGCATCATCATTTATAGAAGCGGCGAGTACCTGTCCATGCTGATGATCAGTATGATTTCCGCCTACCTCGGTTCGACCGGGAGCACTGTAAATCTCTACATCTGCGGAGTCCTCGCCATAGATTTCACTATACTTCGCGATAGCATCAATGTATCTGGATCTCTGATAGTCCATCTTCAAATTGTCAAGATATATATCAGAGAGTCGCTGATCCAGCTTACCATCTCTGATATAATTAATCAGTTCATTAGTTTTCATTAAGTTTATATCCCCTTCTCACCTAGTATTTCCCCTTATAAAAGTACCCCAAGGGAGATATTTGTATTATAACATTTTGTACTCCATTTGTTCCATAAAATATGATATTATGAAGGATATTATCTGCGGTTTTTTCTTTTTAGTATGAATTGAGTTACAAAGTAGCAGGAGTCAAAATGATTTTATATGCATTTAAAAGATTAATAAACAAGTTCACCTACAAGAAGGAAGTGAAGACCTTCGGTGATATCATAAGGTTTGGCTACCTCACGGAGGATAAGCTCCCTGAGGAGCTGAGGAAGATAAATGAGGCACCAGATGGTACGGGCCCCGTACTCACAGTTCATAATCTCGATACAGATGAGAAGCAGGAAATGCAGTACAAGCTGAATCACGTATATGAAATAGAAAGTCCGAAGCTTTACTTTGCTATATGTGTTAATTCCAAAGGACATAGATACATTCTCGTAGACAGAGATGTAAAGACAGCGGAGATAGAAGCGATGTCTTTTGACTGGGATAACATATCCATTAAAGGACTCGAGGTTAATGACAAGAAAGTGACAGTTGTAGTAGAGCTTGAGGGGGAAGAATGACAGACAGAAGAGTAGAAAAACCAATAACAAAAGCAAGACTGAATCTCCTGAATCTCGGAAGTATACTTCTGATCATTTTTATGATTTCAGTTTTTGCTCTATCGATTGGACTCATTGTCCTGCTGATTAAGGACGGAATCAAGGATGTATTCCGCGATTATTGGCAATGGGTAGTGGCGGCAATTATTTACGAAACAATTATTTTCTGGCTTGGTATTATCTTGGTTTACATAACTTCAACTCAGTTGGGATTAAAAATGCGAATCCTCGGAATCATTTGTGGGATGATACCAATAGTAAACCTTGTGGTTCTCGTACTTATCATTACCATAGCTACAAATGAATACAGCTTCGAGAAAGCAAAGCTGAAGCTCGATCTAAGTAGAGCAAAGGAGCAGGTTTGCAAGACTAAGTATCCAATACTTATGGTCCACGGAGTATTCTTCAGAGATTATAAATATTTCAATTATTGGGGACGTATTCCAGAGGAACTGATTAAAAATGGCGCAACTATCTATTACGGAAATCATCAGTCGGCTGCATCCGTTGAGAATAGCTCCAGGGAACTGGCGGCTAGAATAAGAGAGATAGTTGAGACTACAGGCTGCGGCAAGCTGAATATAATAGCACATTCAAAGGGCGGTCTGGATGTTAAGACGGCAGTAGCCATGCAGGGAGTTTCTGAATATGTTGCTTCGATAACAACAATAAATACTCCTCATCTCGGATGTGAATTTGCAGAGTACTTACTTACAAAAGCTCCAGAGGGACTGCAGGAAAAAGTGGCTGCAGCATATAATGCGGCGCTTCGCAAGATGGGAGACAAGAATCCGGACTTTATAGCAGCAGTTACGGACCTTACGGCAGTTCGCTGTAAGCAGATATGGGGAGCTCTTTCGACCTTTGATTACGGCGCCCATGGTGTATATACACAGAGTGTGGGCTCTTGTATGAAAAATGCAACTAGTGGGGCATTTCCACTAAATATGAGTTATCTTTTCGTGGGTAGATTTGACGGACCAAATGACGGACTGGTAGGAGAACCTTCCTTCCGTTGGGGTAAGAACTATACCTATATAGAGAATAAGAAAAATAGAGGTATATCCCATGGAGATATGATTGACCTTAATCGTGAGAATATATCAGGCTTTGATGTTAGAGAATTTTATGTAAACCTTGTAAGCGACCTCAAGGCCAGAGGTTTATAATTTACAAAAGAGCCCGCAGCTTAGGGAGTATTTAACTTCTTAAGATCTGCGGGCTTTTAGATTATGTCGTACTTATTTACTTTCAGCTAACATTCTGGCTGTATATCTTGACACATTAAAATGTCTGAGCTGTGTATCATTATAATATTTTGCGTTTCTTTTAAAGTACTGATCTCTGTACTTCTTTGGACATAGCTCCTTCATAGCTGGTGCTGCATCTGTAGACAGATTGTTAACCAGATAGTAGTAGTCAATTAAGCCTTCTTCTTTTCTTGATGTAAAATCATTATCTTTTTCGTCATCAACTACAGCGCTGACCTCGCTGTTAGCAAGTACAGACAGGTTGTATCTGGCGATAATATTATCTGTATGTGAGAAGCTTAGTGCCATATAGAAGATGCTGACAATCACAACTCCATATCTAAATAGCGGGAAGCTTGACTTATAAATCGAAACAATTATACCCACCAGCAGGAAGCTCAGTACGGCGAGCGTCCAGAGAACCAGTATTCTGTCAAAGGACAGATTGTAACTATCTATATACATCAGCATTCTGAGGCCACTGGATGCAATCATTATATAAGTGCAGAGCGATATCAGCGTCATCAGCCCCTTCAGTATTACATGCTCTCTGTAATAATCCTTCACAAATATCACGATAATTACATTTATGATACATACAGTAAGCAACTGGAAGAAGCCTTCCCTTGCGTACTCAGCATAGGTGTAGCCGTCCGGCAGCTCCATGCCTCCCCAGAAAAGGAAGATGATCTGAATCAAAGAGAAAGCCATATAGATAACTCCGATTATGGATAGAACCGTGATTGCAACCACGGGCTCGAAGTTATTGTGACTGGTAACCTCTTCCTTGATCCTTTTCTTGGCGAAGAATCTCATTATGCAGAAGGAGGCGAAGTAGCTGAAGATAAATGTCATAACCACGCCAAATATTGTGACGCCGTCCACCTTGATAGAAAGGTAATCTGTAACCAGTGTTTTAAATACAACATCAGCATTTACCAGGAGAGCGAGGATGATTGCAACTACTGGAACTGCGATAACAAGTCCCAGAATAACTGATCCCAGAATACCATTTCTATCAGAGGATCCCCCTGCATTAGTTTGGCCATGTTCCTTCATGGCACGTTTATCTTTTATATAATCATCGAGACATCCAAGAGAACCAAAGGAGGATTCAAGGATGGCGATGGTGGTTTTCGGAAGATTCCATTTTGAATCGTCGTAAACATTATGAAGCAAGAATACAAATGTAAGCAGTAGTATGCCGATACAGTTAAAGAATATGAAAAATGAATTTCCGGTCAGCATATTGGAGATGGAGAGTCCCAGAATGACAGCTCCGTAGAAATAGCTGGATTTCTTTATCTTTACTCCATAGAAGTTCAGTATATAACAGATATATACCAGTGTACCAGCCGCAAATAGGGGCATAGTCACACCTGAAGGATTATTATATAAACAAAATGTAAAGAACAGTGCATATGCCAATGTGAGTCGGAATAGCTTACTTCCTATACGGGCTCTTTCTTTAGTCTGCTCAGGAGTTTCTCTTGCTACCATGCCCCAGTAGCCCATCTGGGCATTTCCAGATCCTGGCATATATCCCTGCTGGACAGCATTTTCGGGAGGAGCCGTAAACCCTGACATTGTCTGGGGTCTCTGCCCTGACATATTCGGTCTGTAGACACTACCGTTATTTACGTTATTCGTTTCATTCATTTTTAGATACCTCCATATTTGGATACCCGTATATTTCAAATTGATTATGATTCAAATCGTCATCAAGGATGTAGCAAATTTCCATCTAAAAAACATCATTTAGTTATGTTATAATCTGCCTATGTTGCGCTTTTGTTGTTAAGTATTATATATAATACATAAAAAAAAGGAGTAGTACTATGGCCTCAAGAATCTATAATAAATCCCAAGATGAACAAAAGAAGCTAAAGAAACAGGCAGAGGATCTAAATAGAGAACTTCTGACTGGATTTTTTAATATGAAAGAAGCTGATAAGGCAAAAACAGTTTCCGTGATGCTTTTTAATCTCTA
Organism: Lachnospiraceae bacterium UBA3801; assembly: GCA_002368685.1. Classification (GTDB taxonomy): domain Bacteria; phylum Bacillota; class Clostridia; order Lachnospirales; family Lachnospiraceae; genus Eubacterium_Q. Next base: position 27,444 of record DFEN01000062.1, on the reverse strand, counting down.
TATCGTAAATACCGCAAAGTATATAGAAGAAGCGAGAGAAAAAAGAGCAAAAGATATTCTTGATCATTTTTTAAAAGCTTCCTCAATTACTAATTATAATACTCGTCATTATGAGAAGGATGTTAAAAACCTGATCAGTATAGATAAGGATTATCATTACACTAATATAGATGTTCTTATTGCCAGTCCAAATGGTAAAGATATACTAGAAAACTTCTATATGGATGAAATAAAAAATAGTGATGTATATAAAAATATAATGACCGCTAAAAATCAGGAAGAATTAGAGGCGGCCATAAATGCCGCTGCTGAAAATACAGAAAATGGACTAGGAGTCTTCAATAATGTTAGTATTCCAGATGTTTCTAAGGAATATAATGATGGTACGAGAGCTAAATATGAAGAGCAGATTCTCAGTGTCCAGAGAAGTGTTGATAGACGTATGGCGGATGAAGTTTGGTCTACAGAAACGGAGGGACTCGAATTTGCTGACCTCCATGTAGATTCTATTCAGAAGAATGCAATGCTTTTACAGAACCTATTTAAAGAAGTAGAAGGTGTGGACTATAAGACTAGTAGTCCTAATTTTAAAGCTTTTAAGCGAGAATTCAGAAACCTTGTTAAGCTAGCTGAAAAATATGCAAAGCTTGGTAGACCACTTAGTATCCATGAAACACAGGAATACACCAAATTAGCTAAATCTGTTTTGGATAAGGCTAATATTTATCTCGTTAATAAGACAAATATCAATTCAAAATATGCTAAGAAAAGGGTTGAGATGGTGCAGAGCATAAAGAAACGCCTTTCTCTTAATATTCGTAAAGTAGGTACAATAATAGATTCGGTTAGAGATGAACTGAATAAAGGTGCATTTGGAGATATGATGGATGCCATAGATAAATATGCTGTGATTATGCAACAACATAGACATGTATTTCTTGGCAATCATAGTTTAGCAGAGTTAGATGGATCCCCCTTCTCCTTAGGTAGAAGTGCGGGATATTCTATATCTGTTTTTGTACTGCTAAATAAAGGCTATGATATTAAAGATATTATGGATGTAGATAAGTTAAAAGATGAGAAGGCGGAAATCTTTGATGAGGTCCTAAGACGTTGTAAGAGCGATGCACCAGAGGATAAAAAGTGGATAGCAAAGCAGATGTATGAGGGCTTTAAGTGTGCTGATAATGCTATGGACGCTCTATATAAAAAGGTTGATTTTACAAAGGATTTTCTGCGTGATCAAAACTATGCAATTATGCATAACCTGTCTGGCGTTATGTTTGACGTTTATCAGGAAATAAGTCATGTAATTCCAGAAATTAATAGTGTTGCTAAAGAGGATCCGACCTATGATAGTGAGAAAAACCCAGATTTTATGACATACAGAGATCATAGACAGGGTATAATAGCATTACTTAGCGATGATATTTTTAGATTGCAAGAACCTTTAGCTCAGATCAAACTCGACCCTGATTCTGATAGACATATGTATGATACTGTGGTTAGGCATGGTGTCGCTATTAAATATTTAAGGGATGTTTTACTAGAAAATCAGAATAAGGATATTTCATATACAGAACTAGCGGTTCAGAAGAATAATGAAATCCGCGAAATGCGTAATGTGAAGATAAATACTGCACTAAATGATTATACTGATGTTTTTTATCAGGTGAAATATAGTTCTGCTGAACTAATGGACTGTATACTTGATACTTCGCTTTTCAAGAATGTAAAGTTTCATCCTGAAGCCGCTAATAATAAGGATGCGGTGAGTAATCTTCCGACAAAGGAAAAAATAATAGTTATGGCGGAAAATCAAAAATTTCTGAAACTCGCAAAGGCGAAGCTTGAGCATCTCGAAAATGATAATTTCGATAATGTAGAAGATATAAATAATTATGTGCGAGATGCTGCTATAGTTGCGGTAGGTGAAATGTTTAAGAGGACAGGTACTAGACCTATTGATCCTAAGACTAATCAGCCTATCACTTTGGAAAATGCAAGTAAGAGTCTAGCTAAAAATAAAGCTTTCCAGAAGATGATGCGCCAAAAAACCGGTGATAAGAAGCTGAAGCATCCAAAGAATCTAGCCCACGAGCTTAGACAACCAGAAACTATTCTTAAGATAGCCAGAGTTGTATCAGGCCAGCCTAGTGTTAAGAAGACGGCGCAGGAACATGAAAAGTCTAAAGGAGCAATGAAACCTTAATGAGAAAAATACTAATAACAAATGATGATGGAATCGAAGCTAGTGGACTTAGACGTCTTGTTGATGCTGTCAGGGGCCTAGGTGAGATATGGATAGTAGCACCTGATGGCGAGAGAAGTACATCATCACATGCTATAACTCTTCATGGTTCCATAGATATATATCCCTATGATTATGGAATAGAGGGTGTAAATGCTTTTACCTGTAGTGGTACACCTGGGGACTGTGTAAGAGTTGGAAGCTTAAGTGTTATGCCATATAAGCCTGATGTTGTACTGTCAGGTGTAAATAATGGTTATAACACAGCTACAGATATTCAGTATTCCGGTACATGTGGAGCTGCCTTCGAAGCGGCTTTCCAGGGTTTTATAGGAATTGCTCTATCTGAGGGACAGGGCGGAGTACACGAGGTGACGGATAAATATCTGAGAGAGATAGTTATAGAACTTATTGATAAGAAGCTGGAATTCGGTCAGATATGGAATGTTAATTTTCCGAACTGCAATCTCACAGATTTTCAGGAGATACTTCGGGATAGGAAGATATCAAGAAGTATGTTCTTCGTAGACAGGTATCAGCAGACCGCTTGTCTGGATAATGGCGGTGCGAGATATATGATAGATGGTCGTTATCAGGAGAAGGCGGAGGAAGGCACTGATATACAGGCGCTTATAGATAACAGCATATCTATTTCAATAGTTAATAATGTTGGCATTTAGCTTCAAAATGGATTATATTTATATTAAGACTATATAAAGGAATAATCAGAATATGTTAAATATTGTTTTGTTAGAACCAGAAATGCCTGCAAATACTGGTAATATTGGGCGAACCTGCGTAATAACAGGTTCGTCTCTTCATTTAATAGAACCTTTGGGATTCAGGATAAATGAGAAACAGCTGAAGCGTGCAGGACTGGATTATTGGCCAAGGCTGGATGTGCATTTATATGCAAATGTAGAAGAGTTCTACGATAGTATAGGTCCTGACGCGAGAGTCTTCTACGCGACTACAAAGGGGAAGAACAGACACTCGGATGTGGAGTTCAGGGATGGCGACTATATAATGTTCGGAAAGGAGAGTGCTGGTATACCTGAAGAGATACTCGTAGAGCATCCGGATACCTGTATACGTATACCAATGCTTCCGGAGGAGCGGTCACTCAATCTTGCTAATTCAGTGGCGATAGTTACATATGAGGCGCTAAGACAGATGGATTATCCAGGACTTGAGACAGAGGGAAATTTGCACAGACTGGAATGGTAGGCTTGGATAAGAAAGAAAGTATAAGATGTTAAAGAAATAAGAAACAGGAGAGTATATGAGAATACTACTTGTAGAAGATGAAGAATCTCTTGCTGAACTTGTGGCACAGAGACTGAAGAAGGAAAGATATACAGTTGATGTTAGAAATGATGGAGAGTCGGGACTCTATGACGCGCTTACAGGAATTTATGACCTGATACTGCTGGATATCATGCTACCTAAGAAGGATGGAATCGAAATACTTAGAGAGCTAAGGTCTGAGGGGATTACCTCAAAAGTAATTATGTTAACCGCAAAGGGCGAGCTGGAAGATAAACTGAAGGGCTTCAGCGAGGGAGCTAATGACTATGTTCCGAAGCCTTTTCATATAGATGAGCTCGTGGCACGAATCAATGCTCAGCTAAGAGTTGAGACGGTTGTAAAGGACGAGCTGCAGTTTGGAAATATTGTTCTAGACTACAATACGCCAGCGGTAGTAAATAAGGATACGGAGGAAAGCATCAAGATTAATAATAAAGAATTTCAGCTACTGGAGTATTTCATGATGAATCCGAATCAGGTGCTATCTAAGGAGATGATATTCAACCGCGTATGGGGAATGGATAGTGACACACTATCGAATAACCTAGAGGCGTATCTATCCTTTGTAAGAAAGAAGCTCAAGATAGTAGATGCGGATATAACTATTAAGTCACTCAGAAATATGGGTTATAAGATGGAGATGTTAAATGAAGGAACTAAATAAGAAGGTTTTCCTGATACTATTCGGGATGCTTACAGTTATTCTTATAGTAAGCCTTGTTATAGTGAATATTATAGGTTACAGAAGAGAATATGAGAGTATATCTCGTAATCTAAGAGTAATGGATGACCGTGGTATGTTCGGTGGAGCGGCACCTCCTGATAGCGAAGGAGATATGAATTTCCAGAATGGTAACCAGGAGCCTAAGAAAGGTGAGTTTTCTGAAGAAGCCTCAGAAGAAGCTTCGAAAGAATCAGATGAGGCTCCGGATATAGAGAATATGATGTTCATGGATCATGAGGTATATACTGCTGAACTCACAGATGGAGCGGTCACCAGAATCATAAGTCACGGAAATGAAGAGTCAGACTTTAATGCTGAAACAGCGGCAAATGAGATACTCACGGAATATAGTAATGATACTATCAGAATAGAGAATCTCTATAGAGACGGTTATTCCTTTAATTATAGATGGAACAAGATAGTAATTATAAATCAAAGTAGTATAGCTTCGAAGCTTAGAAAGCTCCTTATTGAAACTATAATTATATTCATAGTACTTGAGGCTATTATTGCTGTAGTTGCAAAGCTCGTTACTAGCTGGATAACTAAGCCTGCTAGAGAAGCCTTTGATAAACAGAGAGAATTTATAGCGGATGCTTCTCATGAGCTGAAGACGCCTCTTGCCGTAATTATGGCTTCTTCAGATGAGATAACTGAGGATGAATCTAATAAGAAATATATCGAGAATATCAGATACGAATCTGACAGAATGAATAAGCTTATCTCAGGACTCTTAGATCTATCAAAGCTTGAGGAAGGTGTATCACAGGCGGAATATAAGGACGAGAATCTCTCTAAGATAGTAGAAAAGACTAGTCTAGTATTTGAAGGTGTAGCCTACGAGTCTGGAGTAGCTATGGAGTCAGATATCGAAGAAGGTATAACCCTGAAATGTAGTAAGGACGAGATGGAGAAGCTGACCTCCACCCTAATAGATAATGCAATTAAGCATAGCTATAAGGATACGGCTGTAGCAGTAAAGCTTTATAGAAGTAAGAATAATGTAGTCCTTAAGGTTATCAATCATGGAGACCCTATAGCGGAGGGAGATGAAGAGAAGATATTCGAGAGATTCTACCGCGCCGATAAGTCCCGAACAAGAAGTGAGAATAGATACGGCCTTGGTCTTGCTATAGCTAAGAAAATTGTTACTAACCATGGCGGCACTATAAAGGCATCCTCTGGTGAAGCTGGTACAGAATTTAGGGTTGTTTTATAAAAGCATATTTAATAGCTCAAGTATAAGAGTTTACAAAAAATAAATATTATAAAAAAATCATTTGACATATCAATTAAATTGCGTATAATTAAATTGTATACAACCTAATTGTTTAATTTTGATTCAGTTTTTTAGGAGGTATGTCAAATGAATTTTTATGATATTAGTGTAACAGCACCGGATGGTAGTGAAGTAGCAATGAAGGATTTCGAGGGAAAGGTTGTCCTCGTAGTAAATACAGCACTTGGTTGTGGATTTGCTCCACATTACAAGGATCTCGAAAAGATGTATGAAGACTTTCATGATAAGGGACTTGAGATAGTAGATGTTCCTTGTAATCAGTTTGCTGGACAGTCTCCAGAATCAGATGAGGAAACACATCAGACATGCATGCTGAAGTACAATACTCAGTTCCCTCAGATGAAGAAGTCAGATGTTAATGGCGAAACAGCTATCGACCTCTTCAAGTTCCTGAAGGCCGAGAAAGGATTTGAAGGTTTTGGTTCCGGACCTAAGGCAATAGCTATGTCAGCACTGCTGAAGAAGATTGACAAGGATTATAAGAATAATCCTGAGATCAAGTGGAACTTTACTAAATTCATAATTAACCGTAAGGGTGAAGTTGTAGCCAGATTCGAGCCAACAGCTGACATGAAGAAGGTTGCAAAATGTGTTGAAGAACTTATAAACGAGGAAGGATAAGCTTAGATGAGTAAGTATGACTGTTTAAAACTGGAAAATCAATTATGTTTTCCTCTCTATGCATGTTCTAAGGCAATTACAAAGCACTATAAGCCATTTCTGGACGAACTGGATCTGACCTACACTCAGTACATCACTATGATGGTACTGTGGGAGAAGAAGAAGGCAAATGTATCCGATCTGGGTAAATGCCTATATCTTGATTCAGGTACCCTGACACCAGTTATTAAGAAGCTGGAGGCTAAGGGGTATATAACCAAGAACAGATCTAAGGACGACGAGAGAAATGTAATAGTTGAGATAACTGCTGAAGGAGATAAGCTAAGAGACAGGGCAGTCAAGATTCCTTCTATGATGGGGGGATGTGTCAACATTTCCGAAAAAGAAGCAGCGGAACTATACAAGACTTTATACAAGATACTGGGTAATTTTGATGAATTAGATGGAGGTAAGTAAAAATGGCAGTAGTTGAGATTAAAGAAAATGAATTTGATGATGTAGTACTTAAGAGCGATAAGCCTGTATTTGTAGATTTCTATGCAACATGGTGTGGTCCATGTAAGATGATGTCACCTATCCTTGAACAACTGTCTGAGGAGAAGCAGGATGTGGTTTTTGCTAAGATTGATGTAGATGATGCAGAGAGACTGGCTGTACTTTACGGAATATCAAGCATTCCTTGCATGATCCTTTTCAAAAATGGAGAAGAGGCTGACAGAGTAGTAGGTGCTGTTCCAAAGCAGAAGTTAGAGCAGGTAGTATCTGGTTAATGTATATACATTCTAAGCAGTAAATGTCCTTCTGAGCGTAGCAAGAAATCATATAGGAGAATATCATATGATAGATGTAATTATAGTAGGAGCTGGTCCGGCAGGACTATCAGCTGCCATCTATGTAGAGAGAGCCGGAAAGCATGCCGTATGCTTCGAGAAACTCACAGTTGGTGGGCAGATAGTAAATACTCCGGATATTGCAAACTACCCTGGAATCAAGAATATAAGTGGATTTGAATTTTCCATGGGACTCTATGAGCAGGCAACAGAACTTGGAGCAGAGGTGATATATGATAGAGTTGGTGGGATAGAAAGACAAGATAATACCTTTAAGGTTACCACAGATTCAGGTAAGGAATATGAGGCTAAGGCCGTAATCTTGGCAACGGGTGCTAAGAATAGACACCTGGGACTGGATAAAGAAGAAGAACTGACAGGCCGCGGTGTATCCTACTGTGCAACCTGTGACGGAGCATTCTTTAAGGGCAAGGATGTAGCAGTAAATGGTGGTGGTAACACAGCTCTTGAAGATGCTCTATTCCTTACTAATTATTGTAACAAGGTTTACATAATTCATAGAAGAGATGAGTTCCGTGGTGAACCACAGAATCTCGAAGCAGTTAAGAAGAAGGATAATATTGAGTTCGTTCTTAACTCGACGATATCAGAGCTAAAGGGTGACAAAGCTCTCGAAGCAGTTGTAGTAAAGAATAAGGAAACTCTGGAAGAAAAGGAAATACCTGTATCAGGACTATTTATTGCAATAGGTCAGGAACCGGATAATGGTGACTTCAGTCCGGTGGCAGATCTGGACAAGGGTGGATATATAGTTGCTGATGAGAAATGCCTCACAAAAACTCCTGGAATCTTTGTGGCAGGCGATTGCAGAACAAAGGATGTAAGACAGCTTACAACAGCCGCATCAGACGGTGCCGTGGCAGCTCTCGCAGCCTGCTCATATATATCATAATATGATATAGTAATAGCTTATATGTAATACTTTGGATTATTATCCTTAGATTATCAATTAATTGGCAAGGTGCATTTTTTGCACTTTGCCTTTTTTGATTTCTATTTTTTCTTTTTTTATATATTTCTATATTTTTTAATTTTCATTTAAGGTTCCCACCGTATCATGGGTTCAAACAAAAACAAAGAAACCCTATTTTCAACTAAGAATCTAAAAAGTGAGGAAAGAAGAATGAGCAAGTACATAGAAGTTTTTAAAAGAACCGAAATTAAATATCTACTTAGTAGTGACCAGTACAGGAAGCTCTTTTCTTTCCTTGAAGGATTCGCTAGAGTAGACAATTACGGATTAACCCGAATCAATAATATATATTTCGATACTCCAAATTATCAGATGATTCGCACATCTCTGGATAAGCCTTTATATAAGGAAAAGCTAAGACTTAGAACCTACGGACCGACCTTTGATAGCACGAATTCCTTTATTGAAATCAAGAAAAAATATGACGGAATAGTATACAAGCGGCGAATATCCGGAAAATATAAAGCGGCATATGATTATTTGGTTAATAATAAAAAGCCACTGGATGATTCCCAGATATCTAGGGAGATAGCAGGTGTGCTGAATACGTATGACAGCCTAAGACCTGCAATGAGAATCAGCTATGACAGAGTGGCAATGGTAGGTATAAATGATCCGGAGTTCCGAGTTACATTTGATACTAACATCACATGGAACAAGGATGTACTGGACCTGAGAGAAGAGGCGGAAGGTGTTCCGATACTCGGGGAAGGTCAGTATATGATGGAAATTAAGGTGGCAAATGCTATGCCGCTGGAGCTAACCAGAAAGCTTAGTGAACTTCGGATCTTCCCTACTTCATTCTCAAAATATGGCAGAGGATATCTGCAGATGCTTGGAATGAAGGCAGGGGCTGAGGCGGTAAAGGCAGTAAATAGAGAATATATAGATATAAGAAACAAGAAGGAGGTACGAGCATATGCTTAGTAACATTTTTACATCTATCATTACAAATGGAACCTTTACGGGGGCGCAGCTGGGAATAGCGACAGTAACTTCACTTATCTGTGGGCTGATAATAGCTGGCACTTATTCAGTGAAAAATAGATGTTCAAGAAGCTTTGCAGTGACACTTGTTCTTCTTCCTGCAATAGTTGAACTCGTGATAATACTTGTAAATGGCAATATAGGAGCAGGAGTTGCGGTGGCTGGAGCCTTCAGCCTTGTAAGATTCAGATCAGCTCCTGGAAAGGGACAGGAAATAACGAGTATATTTCTGGCAATGGCAGTAGGACTTGCAACAGGGATGGGATATGTTGGAGTTGCAGTTCTTTTCTCAGTAGTTGTCTCCCTTATTAATCTACTTCTGAATGTACTTAAGTTTGGTGAGGCAGGGGATAACTTCAGGACTCTGAAAATTACAGTGCCGGAGAATCTGGATTATGAAGGTAAGTTTGAGGATATTTTCAACAAGTATCTCTCTACATATACATTTGATGAGGTAAAGACCAGCAATATGGGCAGCCTCTACAAGATAACATTTAGTGTAGTAATGAAGCCAAATGTTTCTAATAAGGAATTTCTTGATGAGCTAAGAACAAGAAATGGCAATCTGGATATAAGCCTTGGAAGACGAATAGATAGTATGGACACATTATAGGAGGGAAAAGTTATGAGAAATAAGAGCATGAAAAGAAGAGTAAGTGCAATCATTGTTTCAATCATGATGACTATATCATTTGCGGCCTGTGGTAGCAGTAATTCTACTAGTGATTCTGAAAATGTTGATGTTTCCACAGAGGTGACAACTCGTGCAGAAGCAGAAGAGGATGTAGAACTTGCGAGTGATGGTATTTCGACGGATAGTGATGCTATAGTGACTGCCAATGTGTCAACAGATGGAATGATAGATACAACGGATATGTTCACAGATAGGGATCTGGAGCAGACAGCAGACTTAACTGAGGCGGAGACCCTTTCCCTTAGTGAGGGCGAGGATATAACCATAGATTCAGAAGGGGTTTACATAATCTCTGGAGATGCTAAGGATGTTACTATAAATGTAGAAGCCGGAGAAGAGGATAAGGTACAGATAGTCCTTGATGGGGTAAAGCTTTCAAATGAAGATGCTCCATGCATATATGTAAAAACTGCTGATAAGGTATTTGTTTCAACAACTGATACAGAGAATTCTCTTGAAGTGACGGGTACTTATGTTGCAGATGGTGATACTAATCTGGATGCGGTTATATTCTCCAAGGAAGATCTAACCATAAATGGTCTTGGTACATTAAGTATTAATTCAAGTGACAATGGTATAACCAGTAAGGATACACTTAAGATTACGGGAAGCACACTGAATATCACTTGCAGTGGAAGTGCGCTGGAAGCTCACGAGGCTATAGAGATGGCAGAAGGAACGGTGAATGTATCACAGTGTAATGATGGTATGCACGCTGAGGACAGCGACGACGATTCAGTTGGATATATATATATTTGCGGTGGAACAGTAAATATTACTGCGACAGACGATGCTATACATGCAACAACTATAGTTCAGATAGATGATGGAAGCTTCACTCTGGATGGTGGTGAATGTATTGAAGGAACATATCTTCAGATAAATGGAGGAGACATAGATATAACAGCCTCTGATGATGGCGTGAATGCAGCTAGTAAGTCGAGTGGCTATACCCCAACCTTCGAGATGAATGATGGCAACCTTACTATCCAGATGGGCGCTGGCGACACAGATGCGATAGATGCGAATGGAAATATAATTATAAATGGCGGAACGATAGATATAACTGCTCAGTCTCCATTTGATTATGATGGAACAGCAGAGCTAAACGGTGGAACACTCATTATAAATGGTGAGGAGACAGACTCTATAACCAATCAAATGATGGGTGGTGGTATGGGTGGCATGCGCCAAGGTGGAGGTATGCTACAAGATGGAGAAATGCCACAGGACGGAGAAATGATGACACCTCCAGAGGATGGAACATTTCCAGGAGGAGGAAAGGGTGGCACACCTCCTGAAGGTGGACGAGGTCCTAGACAGAATACCACTGAGATCGAAGAGTAAGCATTTATAATGAATGCGGAGAATAAGCATTTATGCTTGATAATACTTCCCATATATTTTAAAATGTTCCTGCTTTAGCTATTTGGAGGATTTTATGGCAATCGGTTTTACATACATACAGCTTATGCTTGTAATAACAATTATTTGGGTCACTATTCGAGTAGTTGCAGGACTTGTAAAGAAAAAAGTTGATTGGAAATACGAATTAAAATTACTCACTGTATATCTCAGTATTGCGTTGGTTACAAGACTTGTATACTTTCCAGAAGTTATAACACCTATGGATGACAAGGTTTACTTCTACACTGGTAAGTATGTGGTAAATAGACTTAATCTAAGACCATTTATTTACCTTAAGCATAGGTATCAGGGCTGGTTCATCAATATGTATGGTAATATCATAATGTTTATTCCGGTTGGAATGGTTTGGCCTTATTGCTTTAAGAAGTTAAATAATGTATTCAAGGTAGTTCTGGCAGGTTTTGGATATTCGCTGTCTATAGAACTTTCTCAGCTATTTGTCTTTGCCAGAGGAACAGATATAGATGACCTCATACTGAATACATTTGGAGCTCTTATAGGAGCACTTCTATATTTCTATTTAACCCCTTTACTAAGAAAGATAGTTAAGAAATGTTTGAAAGTAGAAGATGAGAAAACAGATGAAAAGCTAGAAGAGAAAGAATGAGTAAATGAGAATCGTCCCTATATACTCATTTAAGAAAAGGAAGATAAAATGGGAAAAGAAAGTTGGAAACCAGGTAATATGTTATATCCAGTGCCTGCAGTTATGATTAGCTGTCAGAAGCCTGGAGAGAAGGCGAATATTATAACTGTAGCATGGGCAGGAACAATATGTTCAGATCCGGCGATGCTGTCAATATCAGTTAGAAAGAGTAGATATTCACATGACATCATCAAGGAAACAGGCGAGTTTGTAGTAAATCTCGTGACAACAGAGCTGACAAAGGCTTGCGACTGGTGTGGAGTTAAGTCCGGAAGAGATGTAGATAAGTTTAAAGAAATGAAGCTTACAGAGTACATTTCCGATTTTATAGAAACGCCTGCTATAGAAGAAAGCCCAGTGAATATATACTGTAAGGTTAAGAAGATAGAAGAGCTTGGCTCTCACGATATGTTTATTGCAGAGGTTGTGGGAGTTACAGTAGATGACAGATATATGGACAGTAAGGGCCGATTCGATCTACATGCAGCAGGACTGATAACCTATTCCCATGGAGAGTACTATTCCCTTGGCAAGAAGCTCGGTAAATTTGGATATTCAGTCAAGAAGAAGAATAGTAAAAAGCATAAAAAGAAGAAATAAGAATAAAAAAGCAAAAATTACAAAAAGAATAATTATTATTTCTAAGTACCTTTCAAGACGTCTATGAGTAAAAAGCTCATAGGCGTTTTTTTGCGACAGAATAATTACCATTCACAACAAATAGTCAGACAATTTGTTGAATATATATGATACTCAGTTCAGTTGATAATTATGAAATTATGATTATGAGATTATGATTATGTGCATTGGGTTGAATACTGTTCCTGAATAATGGCTAAATCAAAGATGTTATATGCAAAAAGACATATGAAGTATAACAAAATGTAAAATATACTTGACACGATGTAAACTGAATGTTATTATCTGTTCAGAACAAAAAAAGAGCTTGATTAGAGCTGCTATAAAAAAATGTTTTGGAGGTAAGACAATGACAAAAATAGGATTTATCTTGGGCGTAATTATATGTTTAGCGTGTGTGTTAATTATCACATCTGTCATTATCAAGATGTCTCACACAGACGGACAGAGAGCCAAGTATGATGAGAGGCAACAGGTTGCAAGAGGAAAGGGTTACACTTATGCATTTTATACTGCGGCTATAACTGCTATAATTCCATGCTTTATACCTGAAGGAATTAAAGTCTTTTTAGGGGATATCCTTTACTTCATGCCGCTACTGGCGGGGATACTGGTGCATGTAACCTACTGCATATTCAATGATGCATATATGGAATTGAATGCTGAACCAAAGAGATGGATATCAATGTTTATCTGTATAGGAATTGCAAATTTCTTAATAGCGTTTGCAAGTTGTAAAGATGGTTTTGTAGAAAAAGGTTCTCTTAAGACGGGAGTTATCAATCTCAGCATGGGAATCTTATTCATGATCATTATGTTAGAAGTATTTATCAAGTCCAGACTTGATGCAAAGGAGGCGGGTGACGATGAAGAATTTGAAGCTTAAGGCCGCCCGTGCCGGTATGGATATGTCTCAGGCAGAGCTTGCTGAAGCAGTTGGTGTTTCGAGACAAACAATTAATTCAATAGAAAAGGGTGATTATAACCCGACTATAAAGCTATGCTTAGCTATATGTAAAGCCTTAAATAAGACATTAGACGAAATATTCTGGGAAGAGTAAAAGGAGGAAGGTTAAATGTCATTAGTTGTAAAAAATCTTTGCAAGAAATATGGAGAGAAGGTTGTGGTTGATGATATCAGCTTCGAGATGCCTAAGCCTGGTGTGTACGCGCTACTGGGTACAAATGGAGCCGGTAAGACAACATCAATCAGAATGATTCTCGGAATGCTGGATAAGGATAGTGGAGAAGTTACCTGGAATGGTAAGCCACTTACCTTCGATACCTGTAATATAGGTTATCTGGCAGAGGAGAGAGGCCTGTATCCTAAGTATACTCTTGTTGATCAGATAAGATATTTCGGAGAGCTTCGAGGTGTTGATAGAAAAACAGTAGATGAGAGAATCAAATACTGGGCTGAGAGACTAAAGGTTGAAGAATATATCTATCCCGAGAAGGCTGCAGAGCTTATAGAGAAGCAGCAGAACGAAGGAAGAGTAAGATATGATGAGGATGGAAATGTAATCGAAGAAGCTGAGACTAAGAAACCACAGCGTGGCAGAAAGAAGAAGGCTAAGCTTCAGAGTCCGGATCAGCTATCAAAGGGTAATCAACAGAAGATACAGTTCCTTATAGCAATGATCTCAGAGCCAGAGCTTCTGGTACTGGATGAACCTTTCTCAGGTCTTGATCCGGTAAATACTGATATCCTAAAGGAAGTTGTTCGTGAACAGATAGCTGCTGGTAAATACATTATTATGTCCAGCCACCAGATGGAGGTTGTTGAGGAGTTCTGTACAGACATAACTATACTTCATAGATCCAAGGCAGTTGTATCTGGAAATCTTAATGAGATCAAGAAGGAAAGAGGTAGGGTTAACCTAGTCCTCAAGGTTGAGCAGGATATATCTTCTTATATCAAGGATGCCGGAGTACAGCTGGTATCCGAGAAGGAATATGAATATACACTCAAAGTAACAGGCGATGAGCAGGCAAATAAGCTTCTCAGCAGTCTGATAGCTGCAGGTATCCCAATAGTTAAGTTTGACTTAAGTGAAATGTCACTTCATGAGATATTTGTAAATGCAGTTGGAGAAACAGTTGAATAATATTCTTATTTGATGGAGATATAAAAATGGATAAAAGAGAAAATATATATAGCATGAAGGGATTCAAAAAGGTTTTTGGATTTACTGTAAAACAGACCTTCAAGAATAAGGGATATCTGGTCTCCTTCATCATATTTGTGCTGGTTATGACATTTATGGGACCTATACAGTATATGGGACAAAGAGCAGGACAGGGGGCTGCAGAGTCTGGCCTGGAATATTCACCTACCAAGATTGAAGTAGATAATGTATACATCTATAATCAGACACCGGTTAGCCTGGATGAGAAAGCAGTTGAAGACTTATACAAGACTAAAGACGAACTAAAGAAAGAAAATATTAATAAGGACAAGCTCACAATCTACAACCTTGCTCAGGTCGGGGAGATAAGTGAGGATGAGCTCCTGGATGGTCTAAAGGAAAAGGATGTAGCTGTTGTTATCAGCCTTGATCAGGAGGGCTATCACATAAAGAGTGTAATGGCCGATGAATCAAAGGTGGAGCTTGATGATGCAGATAAAATCGCAGAGGTCATTAATAATGATTTCGATGAGAAGAGACTAAGCGATAGTGATGTCAGTGATGACGATATCAAGATGATCTTCTCCGGGGTTGATAAGGGTGGAGTTTTATCAGAGAGCGACTTAAAGAGTGAGGAGCAGAAGACAGTTGGCAGACAGAACTATATGTTCTATATGCTAGGTTACTCAATCATTATCTTTATCGTAGTATCAATGTCTTCCTCCTATATCATTACATCAGTAACAGAGGAGAAGCAGTCAAAGCTTGTTGAGAATCTTCTGGTAAGCGTAAGACCTATGGCACTTCTTATGGGTAAGGTTCTAGGTATGATGAGTTATGTTGTACTGGTTCTAGTGTGCGGAGCTATTGGTTCAAACATATCTAATTATGTGATGAAAAATGTATTTGATATAACTAATGAGGAGTTCGGCGGTCAGGGCTTCAACTTCTCAATATTTAAAGATTTTGGTATATCCGGTGGAATAATCCTTCTTGTATCAATAGTACTTGCGTTTATAGCATTTGGTACTATCAGTGGTCTGTTCGGAAGTACCTGTAATAAGACAGAGGATATACAGAATGCAACAGGAAATGTTATGACGGTATCAATGGTTTGTTATTTTGCAACTATAGCATCTGGAGCAATTGATAATAATATCGTAAGTCTCGTAGGAGCTATAGTTCCACCGTTATCCTTCTTTACTGCACCAGTTGCATATGTAACAGGACGTATCAGCCTGCCGCTTCTTTTGCTGGCATTTGTACTTCAGATAGCACTGATCGTCTTCCTAGTTATGCTATCCGCTAAGAGCTACAGGAATCTGATACTTAGTGATTCAACGACACCGAAGTTAAAGACTATATTTAAGTCAGCTAAAATGTAAGGAGGTTTAGAGAAATGTTTAAGAATTTTGATAAAGTATTTAAATTTACATTTAAAAATCAGACCTCTACCAGTGGATATAAAAATGGAACAATTATTACAGCACTTCTGCTATTTATTATTCCGGTTGCTATATTCATGATAGCTGGAGCTGCATCAAAGTCAGACTCGGATGAGCTTAAGGAATGCGGTGCTGACAGAATATATGTTGTTGACGAAGAGGCGCCGGATGCTAATTTTGATACATTAAATATGCTCGGAATAGAGGGCTATACAGATATTAAGTATTCAAATGAAGAGTCAGTAGAGGAGGCTCTGGAGAAGATACATGATAGAGGCGAGGAGACAAGTCTTATACTTCAGGTTAAGAAGGAGCATGGCGAGTTATCTAGTCGTATCGTTCTTCCTGATTCCTCCAAAATCTCAGAAGAAGATGCTGAAAACTACGAAGACTTTATAGATGAAACTGGAAATGTATTCGCAGTTCTTGCTTCCGGAGTATCAGTAAATGATATGACACAGGTTATGATGCAGTCAGAATATTCTGTATATGATAGAACAGGATATCAGGACGGAGCAGATATCTATGCAGATCAGGAGAAGGTAGACGAGCAGAAGAATGCTGACCTACTTCCTGGCTTCAATATTGCACTTACATATATAGCAATATTAATTATATATATGGTTATCATCCTTTATGGAAATAGCATCCTTCAGAATATCGTTCTGGAGAAGAGTAACAAGCTGATGGATACAATGCTTATATCTGTTGCACCAGAGTCTATGATATTTGGTAAGATGCTAGCTATTCTTACAGCAGGAATAATGCAGCTACTTATCTGGCTTGCTGCAATAGCTGGTGGTGTGGCAACCGGACTTAAGCTATATGATACCTTCTTTAATAATATAGGCGGATCTGTTATCACATTTATAAAGAGCTTCTCAGAGTTAGGTATATTCAGACCGCTCAACGTTGTTATCGGAATACTGGCGCTGATAGTTGGTATAGTTCTCTATGCTTCTATGTCTGCAGTGGCCGGGGCCATATCAAGTAATAGAGAAGAGGCTGCCAGCAATCAGGGACTATTCATAATGATCCTTGTTATATGCTTCTACATAGTTATTTTCAAGGGAATATCCGGTGGCGATATAGTAACATGGATATATCTGCTTCCATTTACATCAGCAATGGTTCTGCCATCGGGTATATGCTCAGGTATGATATCGCTGGGACTGGGACTGGCAGGCCTTGCAATCATGATAGTTTGCAGCGTACTTTTCCTTATACTTGCCGGAAAGCTGTATAAGATGATGTCACTATACAAGGGGAACACCGTTAATATCAGAAAAGCGCTTAAAATGCTTATGAATAAATAGTTATAAGAGCTTCTAAAGCAGAAGTTCACAGTTGATAAGAACTAATTAAAAGTGATAAAATGATTCTATCTTAGTTAGAGAGGCATGTGAAATGTTATATACCTATTATTTTGCCTGTTTGCTTGCTTCAATCATTTTATCACTTTTATACGTTTATAAGTGGCATAAGCATTTCGAGGTAAATATAACCCTGATATTCGTACTTATTCCTATAGCCAATCTAGGTTATGTGATTGAAAGTGCATCTAAAGATATCAATCAGTTTATAGCAGGTACCATGATTACATACATTGGTGGTTGCTTTCTTCCGTTATTTATAAATCTCTGCGTGCTTCGACTGTGTAAGATTCATGTAAAGAGATGGATGAGACTGATAGTGACTACTATTAGTTTCGTAACGTATATATCTGTTCTGACTATTGGAAAACTCCCATATTTTTATAAGTCTATTGAGGGCGAAATGGTGGGCCATGAAATGGTTTACCAAAAGGAGTATGGAATATGGCATACCTTGCTATTTGTTGTGATAGGTTGCTATTTTGTTGTAGGACTTACTGGTATAATATATGCTTTTGTTAAGAAGTCCGAAGTTTCCAGAATAGTTCTTATACTTCTGATTTTGCCAGAGGCTCTATCTCTATTTGGCTTCTGGGGGGCTAGACTAATTTCTAGAAAAATAGAGATTCTTCCAATTCTTTATGTGGTTGCTCAGTTAGTTTATTTGCTGATCATCCGTAGGATAACATTTTATAATATCAACGAAACTGTTATTGATTCGATGGTTCAGACCGGTGAGACGGGACTTATATCCTTTGATCTAGGCTATAGATATCTTGGCAGTAATGAAACTGCAAAGGAAATAATTCCTGGACTAAGGAATCTTCACGTGGATCAGAACCTTATCGAGTGTGAATTCCTGAATCATAATGTACTTCACTGGATTAAGCATTTTAAGGATGAATCAGAGTCTAAGAATCTATATGTCATTAGGGATCCTGAAAATGAAGAAAATAATAGGGCCTACATTGTTGATGTGAATTATCTCTATCATGGCTCCAAGATAAAGGGCTATGATCTACTGCTTCGTGATGATACAAAGAACCAGAAATATATAGAACTCCTTGATAAGTATAATAATGAGCTTGAGGAAGAGGTTGATCGTAAGACTAAAAGAATAGTTGAGATGCATGATAATCTCATTATGAGTATGGCTATGATGGTTGAAGGTCGTGATAATTCTACAGGCGGTCATGTAAAGCGAGTAAGTGACTGCACCAGGATGCTTATTGATGAGATAAAGAAGGATAATAAGTTCGGTTTATCTGATGAATTCTTCAGAGATGTTATCAAGGCCGCTCCACTTCATGATATCGGGAAGATAACTGTAGAGGATGCTATACTTCGAAAAGAAGGTAAATTTAACGATGAGGAGTATGACATAATGAAGTCTCATGCGGCAGAGGGGGCGAAGATACTTCACAAGATCCTTGATGATACGGATGACGAGTCCTATAAGCAGATAGCCGAAAATGTCGCACATTACCATCATGAGAGAATAGATGGTAAGGGCTACCCTGACCATCTGACAGGGGACGAGATACCATTTGAAGCTCGTATAGTAGCTATAGCGGATGTGTATGACGCCCTTGCCTGCAGGAGAGTCTATAAGGGACGTATGTCCTTCGAGGAGGTCGACTCAATTATAATGGAGGGAATGGGAACGCAGTTTGATAAAGACCTTGAAGAGTACTATGTGAAAGCTAGGGAGCATTTTGAGGAATATTATACTTCCTTGCAGGAAAATGATGCAGATTTCGACAAGGTTAAATAATATGACTTTAGTCATATACAAGATATACCTTTTTTCACTACAAAAATAAAATAGGAATCCATATAATAATGCCATGATCAAGAGTAACAGATACTTTTGAACATGGCATTAGTTAATTAATAAAGCGATTTGGGAAATGGAGATAAGTGATGGGAACAATTCTTAAAACAAATGATTTGACAAAGAAGTATTCAGGCAAGGTTGTTGTAGATAACCTAAATATAGAGATTGAAGAGGGAGAGATATTCGGACTACTCGGACCAAACGGAGCTGGTAAGAGTACAACGATGAATATGATCTGTGGAATAGTAAGACCTACTCTTGGAAATGTTGAGTTCATGGAGAAGGACTTCAGAAAGAATCATAAGAGTCTGATAGGAGAGCTTGGATACATTCCACAGGAGCTTGCAATACATGGAAACCTTAAGGCTTGGGAGAATGTGGAACTCTTTACTTCGTTATACGGAATAAAGGGCGCTGAGCTAAAGAGTAGAATAGATGAGGCCCTCGAATATGTAGGACTTCTTGAAAAAAGAAATGATTATGCTAAGACATTTTCGGGTGGTATGAAAAGAAGACTTAATATAGCCTGCGCTATAGGACATCATCCAAAGCTTCTTATATTTGATGAGCCAACAGTTGGTATCGATCCGCAGTCAAGAAACTTCATCCTTGATAAGATTAAGGAATCTAACAAGAATGGCGCTACTGTAATTTATACCAGCCATTACATGGAAGAGGTTGAAGCTATCTGTACCAGAATCGCAATAATGGATAATGGTAAGGTTATTGCTACTGGAACCAGTGAGGAACTAAAGAAAATGGTGGTTGATGATACATCTAGTATCACCCTGGAAGAGGTATTCCTTACACTTACAGGAAAGAAGCTTCGTGATTATTAAGATGCTGAAGAGGGATATGAGATGATTAGATATTTGATTAAAAATAATGTAAAGCTGATGGCGAGAAGCAAGACAAATATATTGATTATAGTAATCGCTCCACTGATTCTGATCGCACTTCTCTCGAGTGCCTTTAAAGATATGATGGAAAGATACGAGGGCTCAGATATCGTGGCAGGATATAGAGTAGAGGGCGATGTGCCGGATGAATTAATAGAGGCCTTCGTGGATGGGGCGAGTGAGAATGGCTTCACTCTTAGGGAGTTCGCTACTGGGGATCCGGAAGATATACTTAAGGATAATGATATAGGCGGCTTTGTAATATTTGAAAAGGAC
The DNA here is from genome assembly GCA_002368685.1 of Lachnospiraceae bacterium UBA3801. Classification (GTDB taxonomy): domain Bacteria; phylum Bacillota; class Clostridia; order Lachnospirales; family Lachnospiraceae; genus Eubacterium_Q. Next base: position 7,063 of record DFEN01000062.1, on the reverse strand, counting down.
TCCTATAAGCTGTATCAGAGCTCTGATTATAAGGAAGAGGGCAAGATACTGGAATATTTTGTAAATGCTTTCTATGAAAACACAGCTGAGACAGCGCTTAGTATGGCGTCTGGCGGCATGGCTGGTGGTGCTGAAGCTGACTCGATTGATCTTAGGGTAGAACATCCAGATTATATGAAGTCAATCGACTCAACGGATTACTACGGAATAATTGAGATCGTCTACTTTGGATGGTGTGCGATTGTATGCGGAGCCGGTATCTTCATGAGTGAGAAGAAGTACCGTATCAGAAAGAAATATCAGGTTTCAAATCTGAATGAGTTTCAGTTATATCTGGCTAAATTTATTCCGATTGTTGTAGCTGTATTTCTAGGTATTGGATTAGCTGGAGTGCTTTCAGTAGTTCTTTTCGGAGTCCACTATGGAAATATTCTATATACTTTACTGATTATTTTATTCTCCGTAGCTGCAGCCTCGGCATTTGGCTTAATGGTATATAACATTTTCGATAATATAGTTGTGACTATAATTGCTGTTTTTGCAGCTGTATGGTTTGCGGGATTCTTTGGAGGAAGCTTTGAAACCTATATGTATTCTGTTCATCCTATGGAAGTGAAGCTTGCGTCTCCTATATATCATATAAACAGATCATTGGTAGAGCTTTCCTGCATGGGTCATAGTGATTATATAAGCAGCGCTTGTTTTTATAGCATAGCGATAATAGTAGTTTGTTCGATCGTAGCTGTAATAGCTGGAACACTTAGAAAGAGAGGCAAGGCATGATACATTTAGTTAAAACAAGTATGAAACTTTTACTTAGAACAAAGGCATTCTGGTTTTTCCTGATTCTTATGCCTATGTTATCTACACTAATACTTAAGGTTAAGTTCGACAGTTCTGCTGCATATCTAGATAATATGGAGGAGAAGATAACAGAACTTGAAAGCGATGATTCTAAGGTTGCTTACTATGGTGGTAAGGGCGAATATGTAGTGAAGGTTTATGACGCATCCCATAGTGAGATATCAGAATATGTTCTAAATAAGCTGGCTAAGAGTGGACTGATTCTTGTATGCAGAGCGGACATTTCTGATAAAGAGCTTACAGACGATTACGTAGATAAGAGAATCAAGAAGGATGGATACGAGGACAAGATGGGCGTGGCTTTATTCCTTCAGCCAGATTTTGAAGAGAAAGCGTCTGCTGGTAAGGCAGAGGAGGCGGTTAATATATATGTTCTTTCTGATGATGAGAGAACAGAGGCTCTCGAAAATGAGCTTAAGTTCCAGCTGGCTAGAGTAAATAGCGCCGGTAGTAAGATGGACACTCTTGAAATGGGTGATGATCTACTTCCAGAGAAGGAGCTTGTCTCAGTAGCCGGAGGAAATGGTAGAAATCTTACGATAAAGCAGACTAATCAGAAAACTCAGATGGGTTATGCATTTGCCTTTATGACACTCGGCTATGTATTCTGCGGAATCTTCGTAGCTCATTCAGCTATCAAGGAGCAGAAGAATGGTGTTTATACAAGAATAAGTCTAACAAAGGCTTCAACTCTTAAATATTTTGCTTCAAAGTTTGTGACTACATTTATTATTTCACTTATGATTGCAATTGTTGTTTCACTTTGTTCGATAGTTCTGGATACAAATGACCTAGGAATGAGTAAGCTTACATATATCCTGATCATTTTTATGCAGGGACTCATTTTCAGCTCAGTAAGTATGCTTATAGGAATACTCCTGGGAGATGTAATGAGCGCAAATGTTGCAGCCTTCTGTACATGGTGCTTCTCAGCACTTCTGAGTGGACTTTACTTCCCACTCAATTATACTTCAACAGCTCTAAAGGTTATGTCCTTTATGATGCCTCAGAAATGGTTCTTAGAGGGGACAGAAATGATATTTGTTGGAGACAATAAGGCCCTTCCTATGTTAATATGTATAACGGTAGCTTACATAGCTGTAAGTGTCAGCTTGGGAAGCTTAGGTCTAAAGATGAGAAGGACGGATTCATGGGGGAATTCCTAAAAGACAATTATTTTACACTGGTTCGCGTGATTCTGATGATTACATTTTCTGTATACGGGATTATGTTTATGGGTGATAATCAAACAGGGACAGGAGTATCTGTACAGGTACTCCTGCTTGTTTCGTTTTATATAACGGCTATGGCGGTTAAGGAAATCGTTGGAAATAAGTGGCGCTTCTTCTTTTATTTTGTTGCGGCGGTGCTTCTTTGTGCCCTTTATAGAGTAGGTGGAAGTGGATATATACTTCTTGTTTATTTCATGATATATGAACTGCTGCTTCTGATAGAGGTGAAGGTTATATGGTTTCTTATTCCTTATCTTGCTGTTTTTATTAATACTCCAGTTGGGTTTATGACACAGTTTTTGGTTATTACGATTCTTTGTATGTGTTATATCCAATACAAGTTTATATTCCTTTATTATAAGAATCAGATGCTGGAAGAAACAAAGACTCAGCAGGGACTGAAGAGGGATATAGAGAAGCGGGAGTATGCCACGAGAGTAGAACTTAAGAAGAATATCCTCGAGTCAGAGAATCGAGTTTTGGAGGAGAGGGCGCAGCTCTCACAGACCTTGCATGATAAGCTTGGCCACAATATTAATGGCTCCATTTATCAGCTCGAAGCGAGCAAGGTCGTTATGGATAAGGATCCAGAGAAAGCTCGCGGAATGATACAGGCGGTCATAGATCAGCTCCGTACCGGAATGGATGAAATAAGGGCTATCCTTAGGAAAGAGAGGCCGGACAAGAAACAAATGGCGCTCCTTCAGCTATATGAACTGTGTGAGGACTGCAACAAGAAGGGTGTAGAAGCAGAGCTTACAAATGAAGGCGACCTTACCAAGATTACGGACGAAGTGTGGGAGGTCATTCTGGATAATGCTTTTGAAGCCGTAACAAACTCAATGAAATATTCTAAGTGTAAGAATATTAATATCGCGATAACAGTTCTTAATAAGATGGTTAAGTGTATAATATCCGATAACGGTATCGGATGTGATAAGATAGAAGATGGCATGGGAATCTCCGGTATGCGTCAGAGAACCCGAGCCGCCGGTGGAACTATAAGCTTTGAATCCAGGGATGAGTCAGGCATGAACACCACAACCCCTGGTTTTACAGTAAACATGTTACTACCACTTTGAAATAAGTAGATGGATGTGCAAACAGAAACGTCCCTATTTGCACACCTTATTTGCACATTTCTAGTTCAGGAGAAGGATATGGAAAAGATTAAAGTTATAATTGCAGATGATAGCGATTTTGTTAGGGATGGTATGAAGATCATCCTGGATGTCGATGATGATTTCGAAGTACTGGGCTGCGCCTCGAATGGCCGCGAGGCGATAGAAATCGCTGAGAAGGAGAGGCCGGATGTGTTTCTTATGGATATTCAAATGCCAGAAATGGATGGAATAGAAGCTACGAAATATATCGTGGAGCATGACCTGGGAAAAGTTCTGATACTAACAACCTTTGACGATGATGATCTGGTTAAGCAGGCTCTGAGCAGTGGGGCTAAGGGTTACCTTATCAAAAATCATACACCAGACCATTTGAAACAAATGATTAAGTCGGTATATAATGGTACGGGCGTTATGGAGGAGAGCATTCTCGAAACTCTGACATCTACTTCAGGGCAGAGTGGACAGACTCAGACTTCTGATGCTACGGCCTTTAATCCTGAAGGATATTCAGAAAGAGAACTTGATATAATCAAAGCTGTAGCTGAAGGACTGTCGAATAAGGAGATAGCTGCAAAGCTCTTCCTGACAGAGGGGACGGTTAAGAACTATATTACAAACCTTCTATCGAAGGAAAATCTTTCTCACAGAACCGCCCTTGCGGTATATTATCTTACTGGAAAAAAATAAATTATTAAGGAGTTTATTATGAACAAGAGGATCATTGCTGGCGTTATACTTATGGTGCTTATCGGACTCATTGTCTATACACTGATGTTTCCGGTAGACATGGCAGCACTAGATGGATATGAGAGCAAGTTTTATTCGACACCAATTGCTCTTATGCCACCAATTATTGCTATTCTTCTAGCGCTTATTACAAAAGAGGTTTATTCCTCCCTTTTTCTAGGAATAGTGAGTGGAGCACTTCTATACTCCAACTTCAACCTAGAACTTGCACTTAATACTATGTTCTTCAACGAAGATGGAGGAATGCTATACAAGATAGCAGATACCTTTAATGCAGGAATCCTTGTATTCCTTGTAATGCTCGGAATCCTAGTTGCTTTGATGAATAGAGCAGGCGGTTCTGCAGCTTTCGGAGCTTGGGCTTCGAAACGTATCAAGACTCGTATTGGTGCTCAGGTAGCGACAGTAGTACTTGGAATGCTTATTTTCGTAGATGACTACTTCAACTGTCTTACAGTAGGTAGTGTTATGAGACCAGTTACAGACACTCATAAGGTGTCACGTGCAAAGCTTGCATATATAATTGATGCGACAGCAGCACCTGTTTGTATCATTGCACCTATTAGTTCCTGGGCAGCAGCAGTAACATCTTCAGTTCCTGAGGACGCTGATATAAATGGTTTCCAGGCCTTTATCAAGACTATTCCTTATAACTATTACGCGATTCTTACAATCATAATGATGTTCTTCGTTATCTTTAGACGTCTTGATTACGGAGCAATGAAGACTCATGAGTTAAATGCTTATAAGGGCGATCTTTTCACAACTGGTTCTGCCGGAAAGGGTATAGATCCACAGGATCCAGTAAGTGAGAAGGGCATAGTTCTGGACCTTATACTTCCAGTTGCTGTTCTTATCTTTGCTTGTATCATGGGAATGGTTTATACAGGTGGTTTCTTCGATGGAGTTGACTTCGTAACAGCCTTTGCAGATGCAGATGCTTCTGTGGGTCTTGTATTCGGTGGAATCATCGCGGTTATATTCACATTTTTCTATTACATGCTTCGTGATGTTATAAGCTTTGGCGAATTCATGGAATGTGTATCGGAAGGCTTCAAGTCGATGGTACCTCCAATCCTTATACTTACCTTTGCGTGGACTCTTTCAGGAATGACAAATCTCCTCGGAGCTAAGTTCTGGGTAGCTGCAAAGGTTGCAAAATCAGCAGCTAGTATGCAGTCTATGCTTCCAGCGGTTATATTCCTGGTTGCTCTTGGACTTGCCTTCAGTACAGGTACTTCTTGGGGAACCTTCGGAATCCTTATTCCTATAGTTATGGGCGTTTTCCCAAGCGGAGAAATGATGTATATATCTATCTCGGCTTGTCTTGCCGGAGCTGTTTGTGGGGACCACTGTTCACCTATTTCGGATACTACTATCATGGCCTCAGCAGGAGCAGAGTGTAACCACATCAATCACGTATCGACGCAGCTGCCGTATGCACTGACGTGTGCGGGAGTCTCGTGTGTTACTTATATAGCCGCGGGCTTCATTAAAAATGCCCCTATTTGCCTTGCTGTAGGCGTAGTTCTTATGATAACAACACTTTTTGTTATAGAGAATATTGTTGGTAGAGAGCCAGAAGATACTGGTGCTGAAACAGCAAAAGAATAGATTTTATTTGAATAATTAGTGTGCTATAATTGCGTGTGTTAAAAGTATTTTATAGGAGGTAAAAACAATGACAATTTATTCTGTATTTGATCCTGAATTCAGAGAATACGGAAAGGTTCTCACAGGATACGATACGAGCGAGCTAGTAGAAGCGATGAAGAAGGTGGAAATGCCATCTGAAGGCGTGGCTTATGAGCCATGGATCGATTCTCTTGAAGCTTGCAAGATCTTTGGAGAGCTGGGCGAGAATGCATTCGGGGGAATGCCAATCGAGCTAGGTATGTGCTGGGGATACAACAGATCCCTTAACTGTTTGGAGTATCACAGAAACAGTGAGATTAATATCGGCGCAACAGACTTCGTGCTTCTTCTTGCTAAGCAGGAGAAGATAATTGATGGAAAGCTTGATACAGCTGATGTAGTTGCTTTTGAGGCTCCTGCTGGTGCTGTGGTTGAAGTATATGCTACGTCCCTTCATTATGCTCCATGTAGAGTAAACGAGGAAGGTTTCAGAGTAGCTGTAGTTCTTCCAAGAAACACAAATACTGATCTGGAGAAGAGGGCTGAAAAAGACCCTGAGGATAAGATGCTCTGGGCTAGAAATAAGTGGCTCATCGCTCATCCAGATGCTTCAGAAGCAGGACAAGGCGCTTACGTAGGTCTCGTTGGTGAGAACATAAGCATTTAATCTAGTAATAAATGAGGTAGTACCATGACACTTCAACAGCTTAAATATGTTATAGAAATAGCTGATTCTGGTTCAATGAATGAGGCGGCTAAGAAGCTTTTTATATCACAGCCAAGTCTCTCAGGTGCAGTAAAGGAACTGGAGGCGGAACTGGGGTTTGATATTTTCCTTAGATCCAACAGAGGTATACTTATGACGCCTGATGGAGAAGAATTCCTGGGATATGCCAGACAGGTTTCAGATCAGTTTGATATCCTGTCAGATCACTACATAGGCAAGAAGAACAGACATAAGTTCAGCGTTTCTATGCAGCATTATTCCTTTGCTGTTAAGGCTTTCGTTGAAGTAGTAGAGCAGTACGGAATGGATAGCTTTGAGTTTGCAGTTCATGAAACGAAAACTATGGAGGTTATCGAAAATGTAAAGAACTTCAAGTCTGAACTCGGAGTTCTATACCTGAATGATTTTAACGAGAAGGTTCTGAATAAGTTATTCTCCGTTAATAATCTTGAATTCAAAGAGCTTTTTACGTGTGATACTTATGTATATATAAGTTCAAACCATCCTTTGGCAGATAAGAAGGTTATATCCATGAAGGAACTGCAAAAATATCCGGTTCTTTCGTTTGATCAGGGAATGAACAGTTCGCTTTTCCTGGCAGAGGAACAGTTTAGTACCTATGATTATTCCAGAATTATTAAGGCTAATGATAGAGCAACTATACTGAATCTGATGGTAGGACTTAATGGATATACCCTTTGCTCCGGTATAATCAGTGAAGATCTGAACGGAGA
>DFEN01000036.1 GCA_002368685.1 Lachnospiraceae bacterium UBA3801 | reverse complement strand
CCCTTTCTAATTATCTTTGCCAGTTCTTTATACAAATCGTCGCTATAAATGTCCTCATATTGTTCAAGCAAAAGCTGAGTTCTTATTGTTATTTTTACTGTATATTCCTCATCAGTTTTCAGTTTCTTTTCCATCTCGGCGGATATCATATCAATCTTCTTTTTCGCTGGGATTGGAAGTTTAACAAGAGTCTTAAGTTTCTTTATATCATCTACATTTTCTGCCCTCTTCCTGATTTCCTCGAATAGTTCTTCTTTTGATTTGAAATAGAGATAGATAGTTCCCTGGCCTATTCCAATATGCTTTGCCAGTTCTCCTATCTTGGTATCTCCAAAACCATTTTTAGCAAAATAAAGAGAAGACATCTTAAGAATTTTATCCCTCATGTCTTCTCTCATCTTTTTACATTGTTCTTCTGTCTTAGGCATGATATATCTCCTTGTTTTTTGACTGAACGAATATTCATTCATAAAATATCACGCCATGATTTTTTTGTCAATCCCTGATTGTTATCCCAATGCAACATCCAGAGCCATCATTAGTGTAAATCCAACTGCAAACATTACAACTCCTATGTTCGAATGCTCGTCCTCAGACATTTCCGGTATCAGTTCCTCAACCACTACATAAAGCATCGCACCTGCTGCAAAGCTTAGAAGATACGGCATTGCTGGAACGATAAATCCGACCGCCAAAATAGTCAGCAGTCCAAAAATAGGTTCGACTGCACCAGATAATACACCATAGATAAATGCCCTCTTCTTACTTCTCCCCTCTGCTGCAAGTGGCATGGATACTATCGCGCCTTCAGGAAAATTCTGTATTGCTATACCAAGAGATAGTGCCAAGGCTGCACCTGCGGATATGTTTGCATTTCCAGATTTAAATGCTGCATATATAACACCTACCGCCATTCCTTCAGGAATATTATGAAGTGTGACTGCCAGTACCATCATAGTCATTCTTTGTAGCTTACTTTTAGGACCCTCTGCAACATCCGAGTTAAGATGAAGGTGAGGTATTACCGAATCAAGCAACAAAAGAAATAAGATTCCAGCCCAAAAGCCTATAAAAGCTGGCAAAAATGCAAGTCTTTTCAACCCCTCCGACTGTTCCATAGCCGGAACCAGCAAACTCCAGATCGACGCAGCAACCATCACTCCTGCTGCAAAGCCTGTAAGCGCACGTTCTAAGCGCCTATTCATTTTACTTTTCATCAAGAAAACACAGGCAGCACCGAGACTTGTCCCAAGAAAAGGAATCATTAAACCGACTAATATATTTCCACTCATTTACTCACCGCCTTTATTACACATTTCAAAAACTATAGTTAGTCAGAACTAACTTTCATTAAAAATATATACCACTTAACATTTTCTGTCAAGTGGCGCGTGAGAATGAGTAAATAAGAACCGTCCCTATATACTCATTTGTATCATCTCGACTGTCTCTTCGACTGTAGAGTCTGTCTCATCTATGACGATATCTGCGTATTTTTCGTAGAGCGCACTTCGGGTATCATACATTTCATCCAGTGTTTCTCCTGGCTGGAGCACGACGCCTCTCTGCTTTATATTATGCAGTCTTCTGAATAAATCTTCCTTATCAACTTTAAGATAAACAACCTTACCTATATTCTTTAAATATTCCATTCCAGCCTTACTATAAATGGCACTTCCACCTGTTGCAATCACAGTATTTGAAGGATTAATTGAAAGAATCGACTCTTCCTCAACCGCAAGGAATCCATCTACTCCTCGGTCTTTTATAATGTCACATAAAAGCGCATTCTCTCTCTGCTGAATTACGAGATCTGTGTCTATAAAATTCATTCCAAGGATTTTTGCCAGTATTACGCCTACTGTACTCTTCCCTGAAGCCGGCATTCCGACAAGGGTTATATTACTTCTATCCACTGCTATCATCTCAAGTTCCATCATAAACATCTCGTAAGCATCATCTTCCCACTGAAGAAGTGGTGCATTCTCGCCGCCACCATTTGTGCTCCTGCGCATAGCCGCATAAGAAGACTCTCCAAATTCAATCATATCCATTTTATTAAGCGGAACTCCCGCCTCGGTACTGATCTTACAAAAGTCCGAAAGTGCAGTCTCCGAGCCCTTAGTAGCAAGTAGTCTTTTTCTCAGATTCTCATCTGCAATCGCCATTTCCTTTAATCTCTCAAGAAGTTCTCCTGTATCCATATCTTACCTCCCATGATACAATCAATCTCTATCGACTTGCTTTTTTTCTTTATTATCTAGATTAACTATAATTATTCCTACACATACTAACACTAGTGCGATCAAATGAAACAGTCCAAATCCAGTGCCTTCCTTCAGAAGTATTATCGACAAGATAACTCCAAATATAGGTGTCAGAAAACCATAGACAGAGATTCTCGATACCGGGTTATGTTTCATGAGTATTCCCCATACCGAATATGCAACGGCAGAAACAAAAGCAAGATATATTATATCTATGACGCCACGTGTAGTCACCGTCTCAAGTCGTCCACCCATTAGAAGCCCTGTAAATGTCATTATCAGCCCACCGGCGATAAATTGGTAACCACTTAAAATAACAGGGTCTTCCTTTTTGGTATATTCCTTTAAAAGTACAGAAGAAAATGCATATGCAACTGTCGACAGGAATATGAAGAGATCACCAAGAATTATATTTCCTTCCCCAAGTCCTCCATCAGCAAGGTTAATCAGCACTACTCCAAGAAAGCCTATAATGCATCCGAAAGTCTTAGCAAATGACAGTTTCTCCTGTCTGAATATTAGGCTCGCCACAACCAGAACAACGAAAACATTTGTCCCCTGTACTATTGAAGCTCTGACTCCAGTTGTATGGGCCAGTCCTACATAAAAGAAGAAATACTGACCAACTGTCTGAAACATCGAAAGTTTCAAGATCATTGGAATACTACTTTTCTTTGGAAGAAGAACTTTCCTCCTAATCACACTTCCCAACAGCACCGCCAGAATTCCTGCTAGTGTAAATCTTATTCCAGCAAACAGTATCTGCGAAGTCATCATATCCGAAGTAATCTTAAACTCCTCGTATCCGAGCTTGATCATCGGGTATGCACTACCCCACAGAAGACATGAAACCATAGCGCCTAGCGTCACAAAAACTACGCTAGTTAAAATACTTTTCTTATTTAGTTTATCTTTATCAAAATCGTTTGTAGTCTCATCTATCATTTTAGTGTACCACCATGCCTTGAGCATCGTTACTAATTCACACCATCAGTCTTTATTAACTGAATCAGGCCGCTTATCGCCTTATTGATATGCTTATCCTTATGGACAATCAACTGTGAGTATATACGAAAATCATTTCCTTTCCAAGTAAGTCTTTTAAGCGTCCCCTCACTAACCTCCTTTTCAGCAGCCATATCTGGTATAAATGTAATACCGTGTCCATTCTTTGCAAACTGCTTTAATACTTCCTTGCTACTTGTTTCTACTTCTATCTGTGGTGCGACTCCGCATTCCAAAAGATCAGTAACCAGCATATGTCTGAAATTACAATTATGACCTGTCAGAAGAAGAGGAACTCCCTCTAGATTGGCTTCGCTTATTCTACTTTTCACCATGGAAAAATCTGGCGATACATAGAAGCCCAGAGTTTCTTTCTTCCTAAATATAACATTTAACGATTCATCTTCTATTAGTGGATTAAGTGTATAAACCAAGTCCAACTCTCCGCTTGCAAGCTTCGCGGCGATATCCTCATGATTAATAAACTGTATTCTTATTTCCATCTGCGGAAAACTCATTTTGTACTCCATCAAAACTTTTGGGAGGCGGCTTATGCATAACGTTTCAGAAACTCCCAGCTTTAAAACTCCTGATGTATTTTCTTCATCTGAAACCTCTAAATGTATCTCCCTCTCAAGCTGCAGAATTCTCTCTGCATAGCTGACAAGCCTTTCACCCGCTGATGTAAGTGTAATAGTTTTTCCAAGCCTTTCGAAAAGCGGACATCCCAGTTCATCTTCTAACTGTTTGATCTGCATCGTTACAGTAGACTGTGCATAACCGAGACTATTTGCAGCTGCTGAAAAACTTTCCTGCTTCACTATTTCCAAGAATGTATTTAACTGTGTAATTGTCATTCTCTGCTCCCTTTTATATCTAACAAGTGTTTATCGACGCCAAAATATCATTCAGTTTTACTGAATATATCTATCATTTATTTCAATTTTACTGATACTAAGTTTGATGCTATTATATATTTAAATCAAGAGTAACACAACAGGAGAAAAATAAGGAGGACTATAAAATGAATGAATTATGTATGATAATCAGAAAAACTGTAAGACCAAACTTCTTAAATATCCGTACTTCTATACAGACATATGACAGAAATGCTCTTTGCTGCGGCGCCCCTTGTTGGAGATGGGCATATCACGCTCTTCATTCTGCAGATAAATGGTTTATAAATCCTTTTATATATGACGAGCCTTCTTTCCACGAAGAAGGAATGGACAACCCGGATAATCCAACCAGTGTCGTACTTT
>DFEN01000101.1:18654-18998 GCA_002368685.1 Lachnospiraceae bacterium UBA3801 | reverse complement strand
AATATGCAGTCCTACGCTCTATTAATATACTTCAGCTTTACATCACATTCGTCTCCAACAAGATTTCCGTAATTTGCAGTATTTTCGTTAAAGACGATATACTCTGAACCATCGGTATACGTTATCTTGACGCTACTAATCTGATCTCTTATGAATGCCACCAGCGCCCTACTGATTAATTCATAGGCCTTTATAAGCATTCCCATCCTTAGAAAATGTATACTCAGTATCTTTATTATAAAACCAAAAGTATAAACACTTGACCGTTCTCTTCTATTAAAGTAAAATAAGGCTTGCTGAGACATACAGTTTCAGTGGCTTGTCCTCGTAGCTCAGCTGGATAG
>DFEN01000101.1:13657-18579 GCA_002368685.1 Lachnospiraceae bacterium UBA3801 | reverse complement strand
TCCTAAGCGGTAGGTCGGAGGTTCGAATCCCCTCGGGGACGCTAAAAAACCACGAATCATTTTCTGATTCGTGGTTTTCTTATTATAATCTTATAATTCTGTTCTTGCACTTCTTATTTCTAATTAAGTATTCCTTAAATTTTCCAATTAATAAACCTGCTGAGTATGCTGATTGTTTAGCTGATGTAAGGAAGATCCACAGGAAGTACAATAAAATGCGTAGAAGCTATTTATTGTATTGCAGGTTGGACAATATATCAGCTGTCTTCTTGCCATTCTCTGAACTGAACGCTGTGGAACAGGATTCTGTGCCTGCTGACCTTGATCAGCTCTAGGTATATAATCTGTTGCCTGTTGCTGTTGCGTGTAGTTCGTCTGTTGTTGCTGTCCAGCATAACCAGTTTGCTGTTGTGCAGCATATCCTGTCTGTTGTTGTGCGGCGTAACCAGCACCCTGCTGCTGACCATACCCCGTTTGTTGCGCACCGGCGTAACCAGTTCCTTGCTGAGCAGCGGCGTAGCCAGCTCCTTGCTGCGCACCGGCGTAGCCAGCACCTTGCTGAGCCGTGAAACCAGTGCTCTGTGGTTGTTGCTGTGACATTCCTGTTGGGGCTGCACCTTGTCCCTGTCCCTGCTGATATCTTGGTGGATAAGAATAGTTTCCGTATGAAGGAGCCTGATAACCACCATATGCCTGATAAGGATTCGATGCTGGGCCAACCCAGTATTGCCTATATTCAGGAGCTTCGTACATCTGTTGATCACCCTTACGAGCAAGTACAACTCTTACGATTGTTACAACATCCGCTGCAACAACGAATACCAGGAAGATACCGTACATAATAGGGTTTCCTGTGAATAGACAGAAGTCATAGAAGCCGTGAAGTGATATGGCAATTATGAAGCCGATGATCATATTCTTTCTGCAACCAGCCCTATCTCCATAAGATTTCAGATATTTAGCATTTCCATAATAGTATCCCATGAATACCGCACACATAGCATGTGCTGGTATGGCGAGAAGTCCTCTCTGAACTCCCAGTGATACAACATTAGTGTTCTCTGTAAATAGATAGAGAACATTTTCTATAGCCGCAAATCCCATCGAACCAAAGAGACAATATACGATTCCGTCGAACTTATAGTTGAAGTTTTTATTTCTCCAGGTAGGAAGAAATGCTGCCATGAACTTAACGAATTCCTCGATTAATGCGACTCCGAATAGTGCAGTAATAAAATGATAGATAAATTCGTGAAGTCCACCAAACATAGCATCGATTATGACTTTCGCTATCGCCTCAAGTATAACAGCAGGAATTGCTGATAAAATACCAAGACCGAAGACTCCAAGGAGAAGTCCTATAGGCTCTCTCTCGTTACTGTCGGTAAGATAGATGAAAATCATAAGTGCTGCGGCAGGTATAACTGCCAATAAGATGATAAAAATAGTACTCATATAAACACCCTTTTCACTATAAAAATATGCTCACAGTATAACACACTTTTTTGCAATAAGAAAACACTTCCTTTTACGTTAATAATATAGTATAAATTAAACTATAGGTATAGCATTTTAAGAAGGAAAATATTCCTTTAATAAAAGTGTTGGTGGAAGGTGCAAAATGTTAACAAAGGTAATAAATGAAGAGTTCTCTGTTCTTCATAGTTCTAAAGAGATAGCCAGACAAGGCAGAAAGGCACTGATAATAACAGGGCGCTTTTCGGCAAAGAGAAATGGTGCTCTGATGGAGCTTCAGAAGGTCCTTCAGGACACAGGAACAGAGTATGTAATATATGATAAGATCGAAGAGAATCCATCGGTCGAAACTATAATGGAAGCTAGAGATCTTGGAATCAGCAAGGGTGCCGATTTCTGTATAGGTCTAGGGGGAGGTTCCCCAATGGATGCGGCTAAGGCTGTCGCCATCCTGTTATTCCACTCTGATAGAGGTGCGGATTATCTATATGAGAAGCCAACGAATCTAGATATGGATGAAAATGGAAATACCCTTGCCTATCCAGTGATTGAGATCCCTACTACCTGTGGAACAGGCTCGGAGGTTACGGGCGTTTCGGTTCTTACGAGACACGATCTCAAAACAAAGAAGAGTCTTCCTCATAGAGTTTATCCAGTTCTGGCGCTTCTTGATCCAAGGTATTTGATGCATGCACCATATGAAATACTTCGTAATACATCTATTGATGCGATGGCACATTTCATTGAAAGCTACATTAATACAAATGCCACAGAAGAGATAAAGCAGAAGATACTTGCTGGACTTAAGCTTTGGAGCTCTGGCAAGGAAGTCATAACTGGAGATAGAAAGGTTGGATATCTAAGTAATCCTGACATGTCTGCAGAGGAAAGGGTTACAGATCTTAAGATACTGTCTGATATGCTGACGGCATCTATGATGGCAGGTGAAGTGATCGCGGTTACAGGAACTTCGCTTCCACATGCGCTTAGCTATCGACTTACATATCAGGCGGGGATAGCACATGGTCCTGCAACGGGCATCTTTCAGCCGGGTTTTATGAGCTATGCGGATGAAAAAACTCAGAAAGCCCTTCTTCGGGCAATGGACTTTCGTGATCTAAATGAGTTTAGGGAATTTCTCGGAAAGACCTGTGATATAAAAGGTATAAGTGATCTAGATTATAGCCTTATAATTGAGAACTCAATTAAGGATATTCTCTCAGAACCAGCAAGGATGGAAAAGGTTCCATATCCAGTAAATAGGGAAGTTCTAGAGAATATGGTTTCGTGATTGACACAGGGGTTTCAAACCGATATTATAGGTTTTAGAGTTATTATAATTAGATACTAAATGTCTTCGGGTTAGTTATGAGAGGAGATAAAAAATGGCATGTTTTTTGGTGTCTGCGGCTGAAGCCGTAGTAGTAAAGGTAGCAGAGAAAGCACAGGAGAACGTGGAAAAGAAGACTGAAGAGACAGCTTCAGAGTCAAGAGTTCACGTTCCATTTAGTAGAAAGCTTAAATGGCTTTCATATATGCTCTGGGGAGGCGTGATTCTTCTTGCATTTGAGCATATATGGCATGGTGAGGTTCAACCTTTCTTCCCATTCCTTACCGCAATGGAAAGTCCTGCAAGTACAGCAGAAATGCTTCACGAGATGGCGACAGTGGGAGTGGCAATGGCACTTCTTATTACCGCTGTTTGGGGAGTTATATGTTTAGTAACAGGCGTTCTTGAAAAGAAGGCTTCAGAGGAAGATACTGTTACTGCAGAGTAAGTTTTGAGCAGGAGATACAGAAAATGACATTATTAATAACGGTATTAGCTGCTATATATGTTACCGTCAAATGGTATACACGTAAGGATGATACCATGCAGCTGGGGATTCTGATATTTATGCTCTGGGGAGCTTCCATTATGTGGTTAGTGGATGCCATTTTTGAATATGTAGAGCTTAGAGCAGAGTATTTTACTCCTGCTCCAGCAGATATGTTAAATGATGCATTTCTTGGAGTATCTGTAATTGCCCTGGCGCTTATAGTTTGGCTGGTGCGACTTCTTATCAAGGATCCAAAGGGAACAGTTAGAGCTGCTCTTAAGAAACAATCTAAATAATAGTTAGACTTCGCCCATCTTTTTTTAGATGGGCGATATTTATATCATAGGAAATATTATATAGGAAGAGATATGAGTGAAATACTAAATAATAATCATATAGAGGGGACGATAGGGTTGCCCGAAAAATTAGAGAGATTAAAAGGACTGCTTAAATCCTATGGAAGTGTAGTGATAGCTTATTCAGGAGGCGTGGATTCTACATTTCTTCTTGCTGTGGCGCACGAGGTTCTAGGAGATGGAGCGGTTGCTGTAACCATCAAGTCTGATGTAGTTCCTGAGATAGAAGTTGGAGAAACAATAGACTTTTGTAAGGAGAGGGGAATACAGAGGATTGAGATTCCTGTAAACTGTTTTGATATAGAAGGTTTTGCGGACAACAGGCCTGAACGCTGCTATATATGTAAGAAGAGTATATTTATTCAGGTTTTAAATACAGCTAAAGGTTTAGGAATAGTGGTTGTTGCAGAAGGATCAAATGTAGATGATGGTGGAGATTATAGACCTGGCATGAAGGCGATCGAGGAGCTAGGAGTAAAAAGTCCACTCAGAGAGGCGAGGCTTACCAAAAAGGAAATAAGGATTCTTTCAAAGGAAATGGGTCTTCCAACATGGGCTAAGCCAAGCTTTGCTTGTCTCGCTTCAAGATTTGCTTATGGCGATACTATAACTCCTGAAAAGTTAAAGCTGGTAGAAGGGGCAGAGCAGATCTTAAGAGAAAAGGGCTTCAAGCAATTTAGAGTACGTATGCATGGCGATAACTTGGCTAGAATAGAAGTGACCGAAGAGGAGCTGGATAAGCTATATAATATGAAGGAAGAGGTATATACTCAGCTCCGAAGCCTAGGATTTATCTATATTACAATGGATTTAAAGGGCTATAGAACCGGTGCTATGAATGAGACTTTGTAGAAAATTGTTTAATTTTCAGAGGAAAATTGGTTAAAATTCCCTAAAATGAAAATTATGTGAAAAAAGTGGTTGCAAAGATAGGTTTATTGTACTATACTAACGTGGTACTTCCGAAAGGGAAGTATTTCCTGGGCCGCTAGCTCATTTGGTAGAGCACCTGACTCTTAATCAGGGTGTGCGGGGTTCGAGCCCCCGGCGGCCCACTCCAGGAGGGCTGAGGACTTTGTGTAGGCAAGGTTTTTGGCCTTTTCTTTTTTTGCGTTTTAAGGTATAATTAGGCCATCTATTTTTAGGAGGTATTTATATGAATTGTCCAAATTGTGGAGCTCAGATTCCAGAGGGTGCTCTTTTCTGTGTATCATGTGGTACTCCTGTTCAGCAGGCGGCTCCAGCACAGCCACAGCAGCCAGTACAGCCA
>DFEN01000101.1:0-13559 GCA_002368685.1 Lachnospiraceae bacterium UBA3801 | reverse complement strand
CACAGCAGCCAGTACAGCCACAGGCTCCAGTGCAGCCACAGCAGCCAGTACAGCAGGCGACACCTGTACAGCCACAGCCACAACCAGTACAGCCACAGGCATCATTTGGTCAGACATATCAGGCAAGTCCAGCAGCACCAGTTGCTTCAGGGGCAGGTATAAATGGTTTTATGAATTCAATGAAAGCAAATCCAGTTAAGTGGGTTGAAGTAGGTGGAATTTTCCTTATATTCCTTAGTGTATTTATCCCTTCATGGGTAGTTCTGAAGGTTCCATTCTTCAACATTAGCGAATCAGCATCTATTTGGGAAAGTGGTGCTTTCTGGGTATTAGTTGCACTTTCATTTATTGTTTTAACAGCAGCCCTAGTTCTTATATGGTTAGATGTTATTCCACCTCTTTCAGGTATAGTAGCAACTTATAAAAAGCTTCCATTTTCACAGTTCTATGTTCCAGCATATGTATTCATCTTCTGGGCACTGTATATGATCGTTAATGCAGCTTCTCTTAAAGGTGGAGAGTATGTTAAGCTTTACTTCGGAATTGGATTCTGGCTTTGCTTTATTGGAGTAATCCTTTCAATAATCCCTGGAATCATCATGTTGGTTCAGAAAAAACCATACTACGAGTAAGAGATTATAGAAAGAAATAATTATATATGATACAATGTCTCCGACGTAAATATGCGTCGGAGATTTTTTTAGAGAATGAAATTAATTAATTTGATGATAATTTGGAAGCCTTATGTTTGAGAATGATACAATATGCGGAGTAGCAACTGGACTGGGTAAATCAGCCATCGGAATGATACGAGTAAGTGGCCCTTCGGCCATCAGTATTTGCGATGGTATTTTTGTGGGCAAAAAGAAACTTTCCGAAATGGGTACATTTACTGCGGCGTATGGCAAGGTGGTAGATGGAGACAAGGCTATCGATGAAGCGATAATGCTTGTCATGAAGGCTCCACATACATATACAACAGAGGATACGGTGGAGATAGATCTGCATGGTGGCTCCTATGTAGTTAGGCGAGTTATGCAGCTTCTGATCGAGAGGGGAGTTCGTCCGGCAGAGCCAGGAGAATTCACTAAGAGAGCCTTTCTCGGTGGAAGAATAGATATGGTTGAAGCAGAGGCTGTAATGGACGTGATAAATGCTGAAACCGAGAGAAGTCTGGATACTTCTGTTAAACAGTTGTCGGGAAAGCTGAGTAAGGAAATAAGAGAGCTTAGAGAAATAATCCTGCATAATACGGCTTATATAGAATCGGCGCTGGATGATCCAGAGAATTATTCGCTAGATGGATTTAGTGAAGAACTAAGTAAGGAGCTGACCCAGGTTAAGCAGAGAATAGAGAGACTCCTATCAACGGCGGATGAAGGAAGAATAATAAGAGAAGGAATAAGTACTGCAATAGTTGGAAGACCAAATGTTGGTAAGTCTTCACTTCTCAATCAGCTGCTTGGCGAAGAGAGAGCTATCGTAACGGAGATAGAGGGGACGACGAGAGATACCCTCGAAGAATATGTCGATATAGGCGGAGTGCTCCTAAAACTGATAGATACAGCAGGAATTAGAAATACTGAGGATGTTGTTGAAAAAATCGGAGTGGATAAGGCGAGAGAGGTTATAGAGACTGCGGATCTGGTGCTTCTACTGGTAGACGGGGCTACAGGCCTCGAGCAGGAAGATAGAGATATAATAAATAATCTTGGCGGCAAAAGGGTTATCGCGCTTATCAATAAGTCTGATATAAGTACGGATGCTGAGAACGAGGCTAGGGCTCAGGAAATAAGAAGTCTTCTTGCGGGTATTGGCATAGAAGATATAACTATCGTTATGACTTCTGCTAAGACCGGACAAGGACTCGACGAACTAAAATCTCAGATTAGAGATATGTTCTACAGTGATAAAATCGATTATAATAATCAAATATATATAACAAGAGCCAGACATAGAGCGGGTCTTATTACGGCACTCGAGGGACTAGAAAGAGTGCAGGATAGTATAGACCAGAATATGGGAGAGGATTTCCTGACAATTGATCTGATGGCAGCTTATGCAGCGCTTGGTGAGATAATCGGAGAAACTCTAGAGGACGATCTGGCAGATAAAATCTTTAGCGATTTTTGCATGGGAAAATAACTATGAATATAGAAGAAACATATGACATTGTAATAGTGGGAGCCGGTCATGCCGGATGTGAGGCGGCGCTTGCCACAGCGAGAATGGGAATGGAAACTATCATGTTTACGGTCAGTCTCGATAGTGTGGCTCTGATGCCTTGTAATCCAAATATCGGAGGAAGCTCCAAGGGACATTTGGTTAGAGAAATAGATGCTCTCGGCGGAGAGATGGGTAAGAATATAGACAAGACCTTTATTCAGTCAAAGATGCTGAATGTCTCAAAAGGTCCTGCGGTTCATTCCCTTAGAGCTCAGGCGGACAAGTACGAATATACTAAGCAGATGAGAATGACTCTTCAGGCAGAGCCTCGCCTTACCCTTAGACAGGCGGAAGTTACAGAGCTTATAGTTGAGGACGGCAAGGTGACTGGAGTTAAGACAAACTCTGGAGCAGTTTATCATGCAAAGGCAGTGGTTCTTTGCACAGGCGTTTACCTTAAGGCGATGTGTATATATGGAGACACTATTACTTATACAGGACCAAATGGTCTGATGGCGGCAAATCATTTGTCCGATTCTATGACAGAATCTGGAATACCTGTTCGTCGTTTCAAGACAGGAACTCCTCCAAGAATAGATAGAAATTCAATAGACTTCTCCAAGATGAGCGAGCAAAAGGGTGATGATAGGATACAGCCCTTTTCCTTTACTAATAAGGAAGAGGATATAACCAGAGATCAGATATCCTGCTGGCTTACTTATACTGGCGAGGAAACTCATAATATCATCAAAGAAAATATAGATAGATCTCCGCTTTTCTCAGGCGTGATCAAGGGAACCGGACCTAGATACTGCCCATCTATAGAGGATAAGGTTATGAAGTTCCCAGATAAAGATAGACATCAACTCTTTATCGAACCTGAGGGGGAGTATACCTCGGAAATGTACCTGGACGGTATGTCTTCTTCACTTCCAGAGGATGTTCAGTACAAGATGGTCCATTCTGTGCCAGGACTAGAAAATGCAAAGATTGTTAGACCTGCATATGCTATAGAGTATGACTGCATATCTGCAACAGATCTTAAGCCATCTCTTGAGTTTAAGGCTGTAGCAGGGCTTTTCTCTGCGGGTCAGATTAATGGAAGTAGTGGTTACGAAGAGGCAGGCGCGCAGGGGCTGATTGCGGGTATAAATGCCGCTAGACTGCTTCAAGGTAAGGACCCTATTGTACTTTCTAGATCAGATGGCTATATTGGAGTTCTTATAGATGATCTGGTTACAAAGGAAACCTTTGAACCATATAGAATGATGACAAGTAGAGCGGAATATAGACTCCTTCTGAGACAGGATAATGCCGACCTCAGACTTACAGATATCGGACATGAGGTAGGTCTTATAGATGAAGAAAGATATGCCAAGTTCTGTGAGAAGCGTAATCAGATAAATTCCGAGATAGCTAGACTTAAGGAAGCTATGGTGGGGGCTAATAAAAAGACACAGGAATTCCTGGCAAGTCATGACAGCTCACCTATCCATACAGCGGTATCTATAGCTGATCTTATCAGAAGGCCAGAGCTTAGCTATGAAATAGTAGAAGATCTGGATACTGAGAGACCAGATCTGGAACTGGACCGCGAGGTGGTGGAGCAGATTAATATATATCTTAAGTACGAGGGATATATAGATAGGCAGCAAAGCCAGGTGGAGCATTTTATCAAGATGGAGTCCAAGAAGATTCCTGCTGATATTGATTATTCCAAGGTTAAGAATCTAAGAATAGAAGCAAGACAGAAGCTGGAAAAGGTTAGACCGGAGTCGATCGGACAGGCTTCCCGTATCTCGGGAGTATCTCCGGCGGACGTTACCATGCTGATGTTATATTTAAATATATAGAGGACGGAAATGAATTACATAGTTTTAGATCTGGAGTGGAACCAGAGTCCTATCGGACAAGCGGGCGAACACCCTAGAATGCCCTTTGAGATAATAGAGATAGGGGCTGCAAAAATAAATGAGAATTACGAGTTCGTTGAGGATTTTCGTAGACTTATCACTCCAAAGTTATATCCAAAACTTCATAAATATGTAAAAGAATTACTCAGCTATGACGAGAAGGAATTGAGAAGAAAAGGCGTCAGCTTCAAAAAAGCCTGCACGGAATTCCTAGAATGGTGCGCCGAGGGCGAGGACGGCGAGAAGACAGACTATATTTTCTGTACCTGGGGCCCATCGGATCTGACATATCTTCAGACTAATATGGACTTCTACAGAATGGATCCGCTTCCATTTCCACTTAAGTTCTATGACATCCAGCAGATATATGCGGAGAAATACACAAAGGATAATAGCATTTGCAAGCTGGAGAAGGCGGTGGACTTCCTGAATCTGGAAATGGAGAGAACCTTTCATGAGGCAGTAAATGATGCATATTATACTGCGATGGTTCTGAAAGAAGGAAAGTTCGGAAATATAAGCGACAAATATTCAATTGATCTATATAAGCATCCTAAGACAAGAGAGGATGTAATAATCGAGTATCATGATAGAAAGCTGGACTATATATCGGAAGAGTTTGACTCCAAGAAGGAGGCGATGAAGGACCAGGGTATAATGTCCGTCAAATGTCCTAGATGTGGACGAAAGGTTACTATAAGGATTCCATGGTTCCCAGTTAATAGTGGAACTGAGTATTCGGTTGGAAAATGCTTTCTTCACGGAAACATGCTGGCATCGGTTAAGTTTAAATCCGCCTCGGATAGTACTTCTAAGGTGTTTGTTGTAAAGAGAATAGTACCGATCAGCAAGAAAAGATATATAGAAGTTAGTAAGAAACGCGATTTGGTAAATGCAAAAAAAGAGGATAGAATGCAGAAGTACAAAGCTAAGCTCGAGACTAGAGAGGGTCGCGCTTAGCAGTACCTGGTTTTCTAGGATAAGCCTTTGGAGTTGGCTTTTCTTTCCTTATTATAACAAAGCTGCGGCTGATATCTGAATCTGCTAGTTGGAAGGTACGAACTGCTTCGAGCTTTCCGCCTAGCAGTTTGATTGCTCGTTCAGAGCTCTTTAACTCTTCTTCAATATCTCCAGATTTATATGAAATGAAGAGCCCACCTACCTTTACGTAAGGAAGAGTGTACTCTGTAAGTGCACTTAGGTTTGCCACGGCTCTGGAAACTGCAAAGTCGAACTTGTCGCGAAGCTTTGGGTTTCGTCCCCCTTCCTCTGCTCGGGCGTGGAGGGTTGTGACATTATCCAGCTGTAATTTATCTACGACTTCGTTTAGAAAAGTTATACGTTTATTTAATGAATCAAGAAGTGTTAGTTTGATATTTGGAAAAGCAAGCTTAAGTGGTACGCCAGGAAAGCCTGCGCCGGTTCCGACATCAATGACACTTACGGCATCTGCACTAATAGCCGCAGCTTCTGGAGCTGCAGATATAAGTGACAGACTATCCGCAAAATGCTTCAGAGCAAATTCTTCTGGATCAGTGATGGCGGTAAGGTTCATTACCTTATTTTTCTCTATAACCATATTCATATATGTATCAAAAGATTTGATCTGCTCTTCTGAAAGATCTATATTCAGCAGATCAGTATAATAAGATATATCCTTCATAGAGAAGACCTCCTTAATTTATTAACGGTAAAACAAGAATACTTTAATAAAAAAAATAAATCAAGTAGCATTAGTTGTTTTAATTGATGCATTTTTATGTTATTATATCGGGTGGTTATGAGTGACATTTATAAGGTTGCTCAAGGAAAGAGAGGACAGTATGAAAAAACTAAGAATAACAGGTCATATTTTAGCGGTAATTCAGTTAGTATTTTCAATTTTAGTAGTTATTTTAGCACTTGCAACTCGTTTTGTGCCAGTGGGATTTGGAGCACTCGGAGCACTGATTCTGATAATGTTGGATGCCTTCGTAGTCTTCATGTCACTTAAGAGAAAGAAATCTATTAGGATAGTAGCTATTTGCTTATCCTCTCTATTAATTATACTCCTAGCGATAACCTCTTATTATCTATACGTTACTAACAAAGCAATTGATGATGTAACAGGCGTTAAGACAGAGGTTGATGAGATAAATGTTTATGTAGCTAAGGATGATGCAGTTAATTCTATTAATGATGCTGTAAATCAAAGCTATGTATTCGGACTTAACAATACAGACGATCAGGCTCATATTATGGAGACTGTTAATTCAATCCAGAAGGATCTGGGGGTTACTCTTGCAATAAAGAGCTATGATACAATCTTCGAACTAACTAAGGCTTTCCAGGCTGGAGAAGTAAATGCGCTTATTACAAATACAGGTAGCATAGCGCTTCTGGACAGCTCGGAAGATTTCCATGACTACTCACAGAATCTCAAGATAATCATGGAGAAGAAGATTGAGGAAAAGATAGAAGATAAAGGTAAGAGTGGTAAGATAGATGATGATCATTTCTGTATGTACTTCAGTGGTATTGATACATATGGTGCTGTAACAATCAGAAGTAGAAGTGATGTAAATATCATCGGTGTAGTTAATAACAAAACAAAGCAGCTTCTTCTTATCTCTACTCCTAGAGATTATTATGTACCACTTGCTGATGGCAAGGGTCATATGGATAAGCTGACACATGCAGGTGTTTACGGAATAGAGTGTTCCATGAATACTCTTGGAGATCTGTATGGCGTTGAAATGAGCAATTATCTGAGACTTAATTTCTCGGGCTTTAAGGATATAATTGATAACCTTGGTGGAATAGATGTTGAATCAGAATATGGTTTCACAGCAGATATGCTTGAAGGAAAATACACCTTCAGCCAGGGAACAAATCACCTCAATGGCGATCAGGCGCTTGCCTTCGCCAGAGAAAGATATGCATTCAGAGATGGCGATAGACAGAGGGGTCGTAATCAGATGCGTATCATTAAGGCTACAGTAGAGAAGCTTCAGTCTTCAGATATGCTTAAAAACTATAGTGGTGTTATGGAAGAGATGAAGGGCTCCTTCCAGACAGATATGGAAAAAGGCGACGTAGGATATCTGGTTCAGAGTACCATTGAGGATAGCAGCTGGGAGGTTCTTACATATAGTGTAGGAGGAAATGACTCCACTAAGAACTGCTATTCACTTGGTTCAGAAGCATATGTAATGGTTCCTAATGAAGATGATATTGATTATGCAAAAACACTTATCAATAAAATAATGAGTGACGAGGTTGTTACTCAGGACGAGATTAATGTATATCTTGATAACAAGGATGCTGAAGATCTTATAGATCAGTCTTCACAGGAACAGGACATGGAGGCTGGTGAACCAGAGTAATAGTTTTGAGAAAGGGTTAAAGTATGGCAGATAAAAAGGGTCCGGTTCTTGTAGTTATGGCGGCTGGTCTTGGCAGCAGATTTAAAGGTTTGAAGCAGATACAGCCAGTTGATAAGGATAATCACATACTCATGGATTATGCAGTATATGATGCTCTTGAGTCTGGTTTTTCTGAAATAGTCTTCATCATTCGTAAGGATTTCGAAGACAAGTTCAAGGAAGCTATTGGTGATAGAATAAGTGAGAAATGTCCTGTTTCTTATGTTTATCAGTCCATCGATGACTATCCTGGTGATGTGGAGATGCCTAGCGGAAGGACAAAGCCTTGGGGAACCACACATGCTCTGTGGAGTGCCAGATCGGCTCTAAAGGGGAAGAGCTTTCTGACAATTAATGCAGACGACTTCTATGGAAGAGGAGCATATAAGGCAGCCTTCGATTTCCTGACGAATACAGATAAGGAAAATCATTATGGATGTATATGCTACGATCTACTAAAAACACTTAGCCCTACAGGCACAGTAAGTAGAGGAATCTGCAAGACGGATGAGAATAATAAGCTTATCAGAATAGATGAGCGTAAGAATATAAAGCTTGAAGATGGAAGAGGCTACTACACAGAGGATGGAGGGGCCACATACCATCTTATAGAGATAGGAGCTCTTGCTTCTATGAATCTCTGGGCTTTTGGAAGTGGATTCATAGATGATATAGAGGTTTCTTTTAAGGAAAGATTCGAAAAGGGTGTTAAGGCAAATCCTGATACCTTTGAAGAAACTATATCAGATGCTATCCAGGATATATTAAACAGACAGGCGGGAGAGGTTACCTGTATCCCGACTGACGAGCAGTGGTTCGGAATGACATATATTGAAGAGCTTGACATGGTGAAGAGTAAACTCGCTGCTTTGAGAGAGGATGGAGTATATGTCGAAGAAAAATGGTGATTCAAATGTCCCATTTTATCAACAGGATAATGCTTATAAGAAATGCGGAATAGTAGGTCTTATAGGTGGACTGCTTATGATAGCAGGAGCGTTCCTTTATTGGATGAATCTGTACACAAATACAGGTGAAGCTCAGTATGATGGTATGAGTCTTTTTACAGCGGCAAAAAGAGGAATCCAGGGCATGTTCATTGTGGATATGGATGGCAAAGTAAATGGTTTTCACTTTAGCTTCCTCGGACTTCTTACAGCTCTGTTGCTCCTATTATATTTAGCGGTTGTGGTATTTCTTATCATTATTGATATCAAAGATAATTTTAAGAGAGTACCTTTTCTAGAGAATAGAAAAAAGAGAATTCGAATAGGACTTTTGCTTCTTACCTTGATACTCGCAATACTTATAACCAGAACTCCGGCATATCAAAATGTATATCAGCAGTTTGTTTATCTGAAGGAGAGCTGGCAGGGCTTTATAGATAGAGCTCAGGATAGTGGAGTATCCTCAGCAAATATTATGAAATGTTATCTTTTTATAGGACCAGGAATGATAGCCTATATAATAGGTGCGGTCCTATACTTCATATCTATTGCATACAACTTTGTCTTAGAAACACTTAATGAAGATGACGAGATAGAAAGAATAGTTAAGCAGAATAAAGAGCAAGTGGATGGCTAGATGCCATCCACTTCTTCTTTTGCGAGCTTTCCGTCTCTAAGTATTGTTCTAAGTTTTATATCGTCGGATTCACTAAGTGCATCCTTATATTCTTTTAGGTAATCAATAATAGTATCCAGCTCATATATGAGGTTATCTTTATTTTCCAGGAAGATCTCTGTCCACATATCCTCATTCAGCCATGCAACTCTTGTCATATCCTTGTAGCTTCCCGCTGAGAAGCCTGTATGCTCTCTGGCAGTAGGACTCTTGATGAAGGCATTTGAAACTATATGAGGCATCTCTGAGGTGAAGGCTATCATCTGGTCATGCTTCTCTGGTGTACATACTGTTAGACAGCTAAACTTACATGGAGAGAGCACATCCTTCAGCGTATCTATCAGCTTTCTATCATAGCCCTCTTCTGGGACTACTATCATAGATGAATCTCTGAAAAGCTTTGAAGTACTGTACTTGTAACCGGAGAACTTCTTTCCAGCCATTGGATGTCCACCGACGAAGGTGAAGCCGTACTCCTTCGCTATCGCCTGACATTCTTTGCAGATTCTTCTCTTAAGTCCGCCAGTGTCTATAACTATAGCGCCCTTTTTGATAAGTGGTGCTTTTTCTTTTACAAAATCTATAATCGCCTGATTATAAAGTGCCGGAATAATAAGGTCACATTCAGGTAGATTCTCATCTGACAGTATATCATCCAGTGTTCCGTCTATTTTTGCAAAGGAACTGATGGACTCGTCTAAGTCAAACCCAAGAACTCTTACATTAGAGTATTCCTTGTAAGCCTTTGCAAAGGAACCACCGATGAGTCCTAGTCCAACTACTCCAACTGTCTTAATATCACATTTGCTGAAATCTCCTAAACGATGACGTTTAGTTTCTTCATCTGTTTCTGGAGTTGTGATTCTTTGAACCTTTTCTACTATATCAAGGGATTCGATAAGCTCTGGATCGAGTTTTGTGGTATCTCCAACTAGTCCTATGATAGTTTGGTATTCTCCTCTGGATATATCCCATTTCAGCCCCTGCTGTTCAAACCATTTGGTCAGTTCGTATATTTGATCTTCGGAAGCATCATTTTTAAGTATCGCGATCATTTATTCTCACCTCAGTTATTTGTACTTTAACGATTTAGTGCATTAAAGTATACTCCGTAATTGTTTTATTGTCAACACTTCAAAATTGTGCTATGTTTTCTTGTATAGTTTTTTGCTTCCATATTGTGGTTTGTTTAAGCGGAAGAAATATTGTTAACTCGGAGGTCATTATTGGTAATACTTATTAGTGTTATAGAAATAATAATTGGATTCGTACTATTGATAAAGGGCGCAGACTTCTTCGTAGATGGAGCTTCGTCAATAGCTGTTAAGCTTGGAGCGCCGCAGCTTGTAATAGGTCTGACTATAGTTGCGCTTGGAACAAGTGCTCCAGAGGCGGCAGTTAGTATAAGTGCCGCAGTAGATGGTAATAATGGAATATCTATAGGAAATGTTATAGGTAGCAATATAATGAATGTCCTCGTTATACTGGGTGTTACTTCAGTAATTACAACGCTCACAGTTAAGGCGGCGACGGTTAAGGTAGATATTCCGGTTATGATAGGAGCGACACTTCTGATGCTTCTCTGGGGAGTAATCGGGGGAACGCTTAATAAGGTGACAGGTATAGTTTTCCTGCTAGGACTTGCTACCTATATAGGTTACCTAATATGGTATGCCAAAACTACGGATGCATCTGATGAGGGCGAAGGAATAAAGGATCTGAAGCTATGGATGATACCGCTCTTTATTCTAGGCGGACTTGGAGCTATAGTATTGGGAAGTAAGCTCGCAGTAATGGGGGCTTCCAACCTAGCAAAGGTTTTCGGAGTATCCGACAGGTTAATAGGACTAACAATAGTAGCGCTGGGAACATCCTTACCAGAACTTATTACTTCAATTACTGCCGCTAGAAAAGGAAATGCAGATATTGCGATAGGAAATATAGTAGGAAGTAATATATTTAATATTCTATTTATCCTGGGAATGACATCGGTGCTCATAGATCTTCCATTTAGGGCAAGAGGAGCGAATTTCCTAATAGACGGAATCATTGCGCTTATAGTTGCTGTGCTCCTGCTTGTACTTGTTTTTAGAGAAAAGAAACTTGGAAGAGGAGAAGGAATACTGATGCTGCTAGGATATGCAGCGTATTTCACATATTTATTACTATTTCAGTGATTTGCGGTAATAAAGTCATTATGATAGAATAACGAGGATGATTTGTCATTAAGATTGACAATAAGATAAGAAGCTTTTGTGCGATTAGGAGGAAAGAGAATGAAAGCATATAAGGATATGACAAAGGAAGAGCTTACAGCAGAGATAGAGGTGCTGAAGGCTGAATACAAAAAATATCAGGATATGGACCTCCATCTGGATATGAGTAGAGGTAAGCCATGTAGAGAGCAGCTGGATATATCTATGGGTATGATGGATGCTCTTAATTCAGAGGCGGATCTTTCTTGTGCAGACGGAACAGACTGCCGTAATTACGGTGTTCTTACAGGTATAGAGGAAGCTAAGATTCTGATAGGTGATATGATGGAGAATAATCCAGATAATATCATTATATATGGTAATTCATCTCTTAATGTAATGTACGATACAATAGCACGTGCATATACACATGGAATAATGGGAAATACACCATGGTGCAAGCTGGATAAGGTTAAGTTCCTTTGCCCTGTTCCTGGTTATGATAGACATTTTGGTATAACAGAGTATTTCGGAATAGAAATGATACCTGTTCCAATGAGTCCAGAAGGACCAGATATGGATATGGTTGAGAAGCTTGTATCAGAGGATGAGACAATCAAGGGTATATGGTGTGTACCTAAATACTCAAACCCACAGGGTTATTCTTACTCAGATGAAACAGTAAGAAGATTTGCAAGACTTAAGCCAGCAGCTAAGGACTTCAGAATCTTCTGGGATAATGCATATGGAATCCATCATTTATATGATGATAGAGAGGATTATCTAGTTGAGATTCTTGCAGAGTGCAAGCGTGTAGGAAATCCAGACATGGTTTACAAGTTTGCGTCTACATCTAAGATATCCTTCCCAGGAAGTGGTATAGCAGCACTTGCTACATCACCTAACAACATGGAGGACATACTTAATCAGTTAACTCATCAAACTATCGGTCATGATAAGGTTAACCAGTTGAGACATGTTAGATTCTTCGGAGATATTCATGGAATGACAGAGCATATGAAGAAGCATGCTGCCATCATCAGACCTAAGTTTGAGGTAGTATTAAATGCTCTTGAGTCTAGACTTGGCGGTCTGGAGATCGGTACATGGACAAATCCAAATGGTGGATACTTCATCAGCTTTGATGCTCTTGATGGATGTGCTAAGGAAATTGTTGATAAGGCTAAGAAGGCCGGCGTTGTTATGACAAAGGCGGGTGCTACATGGCCATATGGTAAGGATCCTCACGATAGCAACATTCGTATAGCCCCAACATATCCTAATATTGAGGATCTTAAGCTTGCAGCAGAGCTCTTTACACTTTGTGTAAGACTTGTTAGTGCGAATAAGATATATAAGGAGAAGACAGAAGCTTAAGTTTAAAGATAACTTAGACTAAATAATAAAAAACAGAGGATTATATGAAGCTGGATATTCTATATGAAGATGAATATTTAATAGCGTGTGTTAAGCCCTACGGGGTACCGTCACAGCCAGATAAAACCTATGGTCTGGATATGGTCACTGCGGTAATGGAATACCTGGATAGCCCAGACGTTTATGTAATTAATAGACTTGATAGGCCTGTAGGTGGTATCATCCTGTTTGCTAAGGATCAGGATACAGCAGCAAAGCTGACAGATATGGTTCAAGATGGACAGATCCAGAAGTATTATCAGGTTGTGGTTTCAGGACTGATGGACGAGGCCGAGGGAACCTACGAGGACTTTTTGCTTCATGATAAGAAGTCCAATGTTACTCGCGTCGTCGACAAGAATACTAAGGGAGCCAAGAAGGCGGTTCTAAACTATGAGGTGCTGGACGAGCTGGATACAGATGAAGGCTCTATAAGTTATCTTCTGGTGGAGCTTGTAACAGGCAGACATCACCAGATAAGATGTCAGATGGCAAGCCACGGAACTCCAGTCTGGGGAGATACCAAGTATGGCAAGGAGCAGACAGGTAAGGGTGGCAAACCTAACCCGAAGAGCTTGAAGAAAAAAGGCTCCGGAAGAGTTTCTGAAATAGGACTCTATTCCTCAAGGATGGAATTCATTCATCCTATAACCAAGGAGGAAATATTCCTTCATAAGGAACCTGAGGGAGCGGCATTTGATATAATGGATCAAATGGACTGGTAGAATAATAGATAAAATAACTTTTAATATATAAGAAAAGAGGAAATTAGAAATGGCAGACAAGAAGGTAGAGGCTATCACCTCCATGGAGGAAGATTTTGCACAGTGGTACACAGACGT
>DFEN01000017.1 GCA_002368685.1 Lachnospiraceae bacterium UBA3801 | reverse complement strand
CTGTTGCAAAGAACTTAGCTGATCCATCCGGTTCATCACCAGCTGAGAAACCACCTGGGAACATAATAATCTGTGCCTGACCGATAGCCTGTTCAAATTCAGCAACTGATTCTCTAATGTCTTCAGCGCTTAAGTTTCTAAATACCTTAGTTATTACATCAGCACCTGCTCTTTCAAATGCTCTTGTTGAATCGTACTCACAGTTAGTACCTGGGAATACTGGAATAAATACTGTAGGCTTAGCAACCTTGTTCTTACATACGTAAATATCTTTTGTATCATAAAGGTTAACTTTAACTTCGCTCTTATCATCTGTTGCTATATATGGGAATACCTTACTAAGTGGTGCCTTCCAAGCATCGAGAAGTTCATTGTGAGCAAGTTTTACATCGCCATATACGAAATCACCATCTGTAACAGTACCAACAACATCGTACTGAGCTTCGTAGTTACCAAGTTCTGCTATATATTCTTCTGGTACTTCAGCTAAGATATTACCAAGCTGGTTACCAAATACTTCATCTCTATCAAGACCTTCGTTAAGTTCTGCTCCGTATCCATTACCAAATCCCATCTTGGCAACTGCAGGAACGATACCCTTAGAATCAAGAGCATATGCACTGACAATCTTACCTTCGCCTATAAGTTTATGAACTGTGTCATACATATCCATAACATCTGTATATACAGGAACAAGGTATTCATCCTTAACTGTCTTAAACATAACAAGCTTGTTGCCTGGCTTCTTAAACTCTGGAGTAATAACCTTATCAATCTCAGTTACATCTACTGCAAATGATACAAGTGTAGGTGGTACATCGATATTGTTGAATGTACCTGACATAGAGTCCTTACCACCAATCGATGCAAGGCCAAATCCTATCTGTGCATCATAAGCACCAAGAAGAGCAGTGAATGGCTGGCTCCATCTTGTAGGATCTTCTGTCATACGCTTGAAGTATTCCTGGAATGTAAAGTGAATCTTCTTATAGTCACCACCAGAAGCAACAATCTTTGACATAGACTCAATAACTGCATATATAGCACCATGGTATGGGCTCCATGAAGAAAGATATGGATCAAATCCGTAACTCATCATAGTTGCAGCTTTAGTCTTCTTAACACCAAGCATAGGAATCTTGGCAATCATAGTCTGTGTTTCTGTAAGCTGATATTTACCACCATATGGCATAAATACGCTTTCAGCACCGATTGAAGCGTCAAATCTTTCAACAAGTCCCTTCTGTGAGCACTCATTAAGATCTGAAACTGTATCGATAAATGCCTGCTTAACGTCACCGTTTTCAAGGTCATCTTCAACCTTCTTAATAGCTATCTTTTCAAAGAAATTATCCTTCTCATCTGGTATCTGAACCTTAATCTGTGTTTCCTGATGTGCACCGTTAGTATCAAGGAAAGCTCTTGAAAGGTTAACTATCTCTTTTCCTCTCCATGTAAGAACAAGTCTTGGCTCCTTAGTTACCTTAGCGACTTCAACTGCCTCAAGGTTCTCCATAGCAGCATACTTAAGGAACTCTTCTCTGTCCTTAGGATCAATAACTACTGCCATACGTTCCTGTGACTCTGAAATAGCAAGTTCTGTACCATCAAGACCTGCATACTTCTTAGGAACAATATCAAGATTTACAATAAGACCATCAGCAAGCTCGCCGATAGCAACAGATACACCGCCGGCACCGAAGTCGTTACACTTCTTAATAAGCTTACTTACTTCTTCTCTTCTAAATAGACGCTGAATCTTACGTTCTGTAGGAGCATTACCCTTCTGAACTTCTGCGCCGCATACTTCAATAGACTTCTCTGTATGTACCTTAGATGAACCAGTTGCACCACCGCATCCATCACGTCCTGTACGTCCACCAAGGAGGATAATAATATCTCCTGGATCTGAAGTCTCTCTAATAACATTCTTTCTAGGAGCAGCTGCTATAACAGCACCAATCTCCATTCTCTTTGCAACATAGTTTGGATGATATAACTCTTTAACAAGACCTGTTGCAAGACCAATCTGGTTACCATATGAAGAATAACCAGCTGCTGCTTCACGAACAATCTTCTTCTGTGAAAGCTTACCTTTAAGTGTATCAGCTACTGGAATAGTAGGGTCCGCTGCACCTGTTACACGCATAGCCTGATATACATAACTTCTACCTGAAAGTGGATCTCTTATAGCTCCACCAAGACAAGTTGCAGCACCACCGAAAGGCTCTATTTCTGTTGGATGGTTATGTGTTTCATTCTTAAACATAACAAGCCACTCTTCTGTATATGGGCTTGTTCCATCCTGAGGATCAATTTCAATAGGAACAACGATTGAGCAAGCATTGATCTCGTCTGACTTTTCTACATCCTTAAGGATTCCGTCAGCCTTAAGCTTCTTCATGGCAATAAGAGCAAGGTCCATAAGACATACGAACTTGTCATCTCTTCCTGCATATAACTCGCTTCTTGTATCAAGATATGACTGATATGTTGTCTCAAGTGGTGTCTTAAAGAAACCATCTTCGAATTCAATATCTTTAAGCTCTGTAGAGAATGTTGTATGACGGCAATGATCAGACCAGTATGTATCAAGAACTCTGATCTCTGTCATTGATGGGTCACGCTTCTCTTCATTAGTGAAATAATTCT
>DFEN01000035.1 GCA_002368685.1 Lachnospiraceae bacterium UBA3801 | reverse complement strand
CAATTATGTAAACCAATTTGAATACTTTATCAACTTTTACTTAGGACGTTTCTCCATCGGGAAACGTCCTATTTACTTGTCTCCACTTTTTACATTAAAAAAAGTCCACATTATCAACATTTTCAACACACCCCAAAACCTCCCAATATAGACGGTTAGGGTGTTTGCAAATCATTATACGTTTTGTTACAATGCATCTGCCAGACAAAAATTACGTGATTTTTAAGCTGGAAAAGTAGTGAAGAAGGATGGCAAAATGGGTGCAATTTCTATAACCTCCGAGAAGGAAGGTTTTACCAATATTTCAAACAATTTCATTAAGTATTATATGACTGATGCCAATGGGGATTTCGTTAAATTATACCTTTATTTAGCAATGCTCTGTTCTACTAACATTCAGATATCAGTAAGCGATATAGCTGACAATCTGAGTTGTTCAGAAAATGACGTATGCAGGGCTATAAGATACTGGATAAAAGCAGACGCTCTGAGTCTCTGCTACAATGATTCTAAGGAAGTAACCGGAATCATTCTTAAGAGTCTCAAGAGTATGGATATAGATGTTACTTCGGATCTGAAGGTCGTAGGCTCCAGCCTGTCACTTGGTAATGATGAGTCAAGGAAGACTAAGTCAGCTTCCTCATATGCTGGTGACGAAGAGGCTACAGAAGACAAACAAAAGGCGCCAAAGAAAAAGCAGCCTACACCTCAGGATCTGGAGAAACTACAGAGAGACCCAGACATTGAGAATTTAATAAGCGAAGCTAAGGCTTACTGTAATAGAGATCTGGGTCCAAAGGAAATGAACTCACTTATTTATATCAAGGACCAGCTCAGCTTCTCCTTTGATCTATGTGAGTATCTGCTTGAATACTGTGCTTCTGTTAAGAAGACAAGCTTCGCTTATATTGAAAAGGTCGCTCGTAACTGGTATGAAGAAGGAATCACAACCAGAGACGAAGCTGAAGAATATACAGAAAGATATATGACTCTCTATGGTAAGATTCTGAAGTCACTCGGCATTACCAACCGTATATCTCCTGCTCCTATCGAGAAGAAATATATCGATACTTGGACTAAGGAGTATGACTTCTCAACAGAGATCATTATCGAGGCATGTAACAGAGCTATATCACAGAAGCCAAACGATGTTACATTTCCATATGTAAATGGTATCCTTGAGAACTGGCACAAGAATGAAGTACACACCTTCAGTGATATCAGCAAGCTAGATGAGAATCATTCTAAGAAGACTAAGAAAAACACTTCTGGTGATCCAATGACTAGAAATAACAAGGATAAGTTAAAAGCACTTGAGGATTTCTACTTAAAGAAGGGTAACGACGAATGATAATCAGAGATTTAGAAAAAATAGATAGCAGAGACTATCTTAGCAGGATTCGACTTAAGAACGAAAACGAACATAAAAAAAGACTAGAAGAAATATATGAGAAGCTACCTGAGTATAAGGAGCTTGAGGATTCTATCTCTACTATCGCATTTAATGAAGTACGCAAGAGACTGAATAAGAATAAGCAGGATTATTCAACTGATTATGAAACTAAGATCAGTGATATATCCGCTAAAAAAATAAAGCTACTCACCGATCATGGGTATGCAGCCGATTATCTAGACCCTATCTATGACTGTCCTATCTGTCAGGACTGGGGTGAAATCGACGGAAAGGTATGTTCCTGTGTGATGAAACTTCGTATTCAGGAGCTATACCAGAAGTCAAATCTATTTAGTACACTCGAGAAGGAAAACTTCGAAACCTTCTCTTTAGAGCCTTATAGTCAGACAAAATATGAGGATAGAGACCTCACTCCATACGAAAATGCCGAAAGACAGTATAATAAAGCCAAAAAGTTTGTGGAAAATTTTGAGACAAATCATGGCAATATATTAATGTATGGAGAAACAGGACTGGGCAAGACATTTCTATCCAACTGTATAGCTAAGGCATTGCTGGACAAAGGGCACACTGTTCTATACCTTTCAAGCAACGAGCTGTTCGAGGATGTCCTGTCCAACTATATAATGTCAGGCAGCCACACAGACAAGTCTGCTTTGGAACCGATTTACGAATATATATACACCAGCGACTTACTGATAATTGACGATCTAGGTTCTGAAGTTCTTAGTTCCTTTGTTAAGTCTCAGCTGTTTGAAATAATAAATAAAAGAATTATCACAAACCGTTCTACACTCATTACTACTAATCTAAGTCTTGAAGTTCTTCAGGACAGATATACAGAACGAGTTATGTCCAGGATTGCTGATAAATATATACTCTATCCATTATATGGAGATGATATAAGATACCATGGAGGAAAAAGATAATGCCTGATCAAAGCAAACTCATCACAGTCCCTGCAGGTAAACTGGGAATAATAGCACTTAAAAGTAGCGAAAAGCTCGGCAATAAGGTAAATGATTACCTGGTAAGATGGCGCAAAGAAAGAGAGCATTTTGACACCGAGCACCTGATGTTCAACGGCTACACCAGAGACACCTACCTACTCGAGTCTGACTGTCCTAGATTCGCTTCCGGAGAAGCAAAGGGAACACTTTCTGATTCAGTGAGAGGTACAGATCTGTATATTCTTGCAGATGTAACTAACACCGGAATCGAATACAATCTAGGCGGTCGAATGGTTCCAATGACTCCAGATGAGCACTATGCTGACATAAAGAGAGTTATAGCAGCCAGCGCTGGAAAAGCTCACAGAATCAATGTTATAATGCCTTTCCTATATGAATCCAGACAGCATAAACGTACTAGAAGAGAGTCTCTTGACTGCGCTATGGCACTTCAGGAGCTGGTTTCTATGGGAGTTTCAAATATCATAACATTTGATGCTCATGATCCAAGAGTACAGAACGCTATACCAACTGTAGGATTTGAGAATCTGATGCCAACATATCAGTTCATTAAATGTATACTTAAAACCACCCCTGATCTGGAGCTTGATAATGAGCACATGATGGTTATAAGCCCTGATGAAGGTGCTATGCATAGAGCTATCTACTTCGCAAACCACTTTGGAGTAGATGTAGGTATGTTCTACAAGAGAAGGGATTATTCAAAGGTTGTTAATGGAAAGAATCCTATTGTTGCACACGAGTTCCTGGGTGACTCTGTAGAAGGAAAGGATGTTTTCATAATTGATGATATGATAGCTTCCGGTGAAAGTATGCTGGATGTATGTCGTAAGCTTAAAGCACGTAAGGCAAGAAGGGTATTCTGTATAGCAACATTTGGTCTCTTTACTGCCGGACTTGATGTATTTGACAAAGCTTATAAAGAGGGAGTCTTTGACAGAGTTATATCCACAAATGTAACCTATCAGAATCCTGAGCTCTTTAATAGAGAGTGGTATAGTTCTACTGACCTAAGCAAGTATATAGCTATAATAATTGATCACTTAAATCATGATTCATCTATCAGTGAGCTACTGGACCCAGTACTTCGTATTCAGACAAGAATCAATGAGTACAAGGAAAAACATACAATCTCTGATAATTATGATAGACCATCTATTTCATAGTAAAAGCAATAGCTCCATGAATAAGTCATGGAGCTATTTTTGTATGTTAATATTATTAATTTTTAATTAGTTAGTAACACCCAAATACTCTTCTAGGCACTGTCCGCTCTCATGCATTGCTGTAGCGGCATCTACGCCAACATATCTTAGGTGCCATGGCTCATTGGATATTCCTGTAATATCTATCTTGTTTTCAGGATATCTTATAATGAATCCATACTTATGAGCATTTTCGCTAAGCCAAGTCCAAAGTGCATTCTGAGCCTCTTCTCCGACATCCGAACCTACATCTATAGCAAGTCCTGTCTCATGCTCACTGGTTCCCGGCTGGGCTACAAGAGTTGCAGCCTCTGCTCTTGCCTGTTCCTCAGTTTTTCCTTCAGCAAGAAGCTCATTTATCTTCTTGTTCATCTCTTCCTGCTGCTGAGCATTTGTTCTATACGAGGAGGTAATATATGGTGAATGTCCCTGAGCTCTTGCATCATCAAACATAGCCTGAAGCTCTGGATATATTCTACTATCTACACGCTGATCATTTCTAAGTTCAGTAAATTCTGGAACTGTGTATCCATCTGGAATAGGATTACTCGAGTTAACAAGCATAAGCATCCATGCATTTGCATCTGTTACAGTAGCAACCGGCGCATCTGTTTCCGTTGCAACAGCCTCGGTTGTGACCTGCTCTTTCTTTTTCTTAGCAGCCTTGGTTTTCTTGTTTGATGCAGCAGTTACGCCTGCACTGATAAGTACTGTAATAAGAGTAATCGAAATAGCTGTTATCCAAATAAACTTAAAAAATTTGGTATCACTGACTCTTATCATTTTCCAACGATACTTTAGCCAATCTAGAAAGCTCCCCTTCTCATTCATTCTGAACCCCTTTCATTGCTCAACCTTACTTAACCCTATATCACTTTTTTACAGCCTCGTTCTTGATGGTCTGTTTTTTATTTTTATTATTGTACTTAAACTATTTCTGAAGCATTTCCTCAAGAGTACGCCATCCAAGTACAGCGCACTTAACACGAGAAGGCATATGTGATATATCCTGAAGAGCACCTGCCTCTTCAAGCATTTCCAGTTCCTCTTCTGTAACTTTATCCTTAATCATCTTAAGGAAGATTTCTTTTAGAGACAGTGCCTCTTCTACACTTCTTCCTATAACAAGATCCAGCATCATATCTGCACTAGCCTGAGAGATAGCACATCCATCTCCATGAAATGCTCCATCTGTGATTATACCATCATCAGACACATTCAGTTCAAGTGTTATATCATCTCCGCAGGATGGATTAACACCACGATGACTCTTCTGTGGTTCAATCATCTTAGTCTTATGCATTGGACGTATGTTGTGCTCTGTAAGTATTTCGTTGTAGAAAGTTCTGTTCTCCATTTATTTATCCTATCTATAAATCTTTTTTTTCAGTCTTTATAACCCATGTAGCCTCTTATCTGTCTCATAACATCAAGAAGTCTCTCAACTTCTTCCTCTGTATTATAGAACATAAGGCTCGCTCTTGTAGTTGATGGGATACCTATAAAATGATGTAAAGGTTCCGCACAGTGATGTCCTGCTCTAACTGCTACATTTGCATCTGCTATGATTGCAGCTATATCATGCGGATGAACTCCTTCAATTTTGAAGGTCAGTATTCCGTGATGATCCTCTGCCTTGTCTGAGCCAAGCACTTTTATGTTAGGAATCTTCTTTATTCCATCAAGTGCCATCTTTGTTAGTTCAAGCTCCCTGGCCTGTATCTCATCCATGCCAATTGATTCTATATAGTCAATTGCCGCAGCAAGTCCTACTGCGCCGCTAGCATTTACTGTTCCCGCCTCAAACTTGTGAGGTGGCTCGGCATAGGTAATATCCTCGAAGGTTACATATTCTATCATTTCACCACCAGATAGAAATGGTGGCATTTTCTTAAGTAGGTCGAGTTTACCATACAAAACACCTATTCCCATAGGAGCAAGCATTTTGTGTCCTGAAAAAGCCAGGAAGTCTACATCCGTATCCTGAACATCTGTCTTGCTATGAGGTACACTCTGTGCACCATCAGCTACGAAGTAAGCTCCAACCTTATGAGTCTCAGCAGCGAAGCTCTTAACATCAACACTA